>DATMSC010000072.1:0-9633 GCA_035565595.1 Longimicrobiales bacterium
AATGCCGCCGACGCGGCAGGAGCCAACCAATGACACCAATGGTGGCGCTCTGGGCTGCCGCCCTGACGGTTGCTTCCGTGGTCCAGGGTGTACGGGTTGCACCCATGGATGACCTCACGGAAGTGGTGATCGAGATCGACGGCGCGGCAACGGCGTCCGCGTTCACGCTCAGCAACCCGGACCGGCTCGTGCTGGATCTGGAAGGCGCCGGGCACGCGATCGGTCGCGACCAGTTCACCGGCATCGAACGCGGCGGCGTGAGGAACATCCGGATCGGCCAGTTCACGCCGGAGACACTCCGGATCGTCATCGACCTGACAAGACCGACCGAATACGCGATCTCCCGGGAGCCCGGGCGCGTGCGCATCACCTTCCCCAATCCGGCCGGTCCTTTCGAACCATGGCAATTCGGACAGGTCGGTCCAAACGGCGCGGGAACGGGTGGATTGGCGACGCCGGTGGTTACGCCCGAGTCCGGCGGAGCTGCGCTTGCGGTAGCCCCGCAGCAGTCGGCGCAGGACGCGTCGTCAGCACCACTGGCCACCGTCTCGTTCGTGCCTGAGGCCGCACCTGCCGCGAACGCGGGACTCGCGATGGCCGTAACGCCCGCGGCTGCTCCACCGGCGCAGCAGCCGACGGCAATCCAGACGCAACCGGCCGAGGTGCCGGCCTTGCCGCCCGCGACCGCGGCCCAGGCGCCTGCAGCTACGACCATTCAGCAGGCGGTCTCCTCGGACGTGGTCCCGATCGCGCTCTCAGCTGCCACGCGCAACACGCGGGTTACCGTCTCGTTCCGGGACACCCCGCTCCTCGACGTGCTCGCGACCTTCGCGGACTTCGCCGGCCGCAGCATCGTACCCGGATCGGACATCTCGGGCACGGTCAACGCCACGATCAACGACCAGCCCTGGGACGTGGCGCTCGAGTCCATCCTCCAGGCGCACAACCTCGCCATCCGGGAGACGGAAGCCGGGATCCTCAGGGTAGACCGTCTCGAGCGGCTGCGCGAGCGCGAGCTGCTGGAAGACCTGGTCACAGTGCCGTTCAACATCCGCTATGCCTCGGTCGACTCGATCGCGCCTGCGATCGAGGGGCTGATCTCTTCACGCGGCGCGGTGACCCGCAACCGGGCGACCAACACCCTGATCGTCACGGACGCCCAGTCCATTGTCGAAAACAGCATTGCGCCGCTGATTCAGCAGCTCGACGTCCGGACGCCTCAGGTCAACGTCTCGGCAAAGATCGTGTTCATCGACCGGACCGAGCTGACGGAGCTCGGGATCATCTACGACCTGAAGGATTCGCGCGGGAATCAGCTCAACTCAATCGTCACCGGTCTGGCCGACCTGAATGGCGACGGCATTCTCGAATCGACCGACGCGAACGTCGTTCTCCTGGGCGGCAATTCGATAGCCGGATTGGCCAACGCCTCGATCCGGGTAGCTCAGCCGCAGCTCCAGATCGTGACTTCACTGGTCCTGAACCGGCATTCGCTGATCAACTTCATCGAGGCGCTCGGCCAGAGCACGCTGAGCGAAGTACAGGCTGCGCCGACAGTTACGGTGCTCGCCAACCGGGAAGCCGTGGTGCAGGTGGGTGAGCGCACGCCGATCCGCGTCATTGACGCCGGTACGAGTGCGTCGGGCGAGGGACTCCAGGCGCCGCGAGCGACGGTGAGCTTTCAGGAGACGGGCATCATCCTGCGCGTCCGGCCTTATGTCGTCGGCGACCAGGTGCTCCTCGACCTGCGCGCCGAAAACTCCGGAGTCGCGGCGGCGCCGGCGGATATCGGCTTCACGTTCTCGACCCAGAACGCGGAGACGCAGGTGCTCGTAAACGATGGCGAGACGACCGTGATCGGCGGCCTGACCGTGGTCGAGAAGAGCCACGTCACGGCCGGGATTCCGCTGCTCATGGATATTCCGGTGCTGGGCGCGCTCTTCCGCACGACACGGGAGCGCGAGGCCAAGCGTGACCTCCTGATCATGGTGACTCCCAATATCGTGCGGGAGGCCGGCCAATGATGCGCCACCAATTCGACGACGTGGCCGCACGCGCCCGCCATATCCGGTCCGGACGCGTGGTTCGGGCGGTCATGGTCCTGGCCGGGCTGGTAGTGTTCGGCGCGTGCGAGGGCGACAACCTGTTCAAGCCGAACGCGAATCAGCTGACGAACGACATCGTCAAGCCGATCGTGGAGATCGTCCGTCCGGCGACGGACATGACGATCCCGCTCGAGGACAGCGTATACGTCGAGGTCCGTGTCGCCGACCAGTCCGGCGTCGCCGGCGTCGAGCTGATCGGGATCGCGCACCGCGGCGACGCCGATCTGGGCACGGACGTCGTAGTCACGCGATTCAACTCCAAGATCGTCGATCTCACGAACACGGTTCCGCAGGACACGGTCATCCGGCGCTATCTCACCCTGGTGGCCGGAGACCAGACCAACGAGTTCGTCTCGATCGTAGCCCGGGTCATCGACCTGGCAGGGAACATCGGCGAGGACACCGCGCGGATCTATCTGGGCGGTCCGCGCGTCGAGATCGTCAACCCGCAGCACGGGCAGGTCGTGCGCTCCGGTCGCAACCTGGCGATTCGACTGGAGCTCGGCGACCCGAACGGCCTGACCAGCTATCAGATCGACTACGAGGGCGTGATCAACGGCCGCATCCACGGCAACTTCTCGCCGGCCCAGGTCGCCGCGACGATCGACACGGTCATCGTGCTGCCGCAGGGTGCCGACGGCAAGCTCACGCTGACGGCGGCCGCGCAGAACGTCTTCGGCATCGTCGGACGGTTCACGACTGTCGAAGTCGACGTCACATCGGCAGCACCGCCGGACACGCAGGCTCCGACACTCTCGCTCCGGGTAACCGGCGCCGGCCGGATGGAGGTTACCGACAGCCTCCTGATCACGATCACTGCCCAGGACGACCCGGGTGGCGGCGGCCTGCAGCGTGTTGGCTTCACCGCGCTGGCCGTGAACGGCACGCAGTCGGACACGCTGATGCGCGCGGACAGCGTCGTATTCACCACGCCGCGGACGGGTACCGTCGTGGCCGAATTCCGGGTGCCGCCATTCAACATGGATCCGACGGCGCTGCCCGACACGCTCGTCTTCCTGATCCACGCGTTCGCCCAGGACAGCGCGGGGAACTGTGCGGCGGCGGTCAGCAGTCAATCGCAACAGCTCGCCTGCAGCCGGGACCGCTCGTTCGGTGGCCGTCAGGCCACGCTCGCCGCCGGCAACGCGGGGCAGCGCGCGGACGCGATGGTCGTTACCGGGCGCACGATCATGCTGCCAAATGGCGGCGTGATCGCCGACGCCGTGGTCGACACGCTCCGCCAGCGGTTGTACCTGTCGAACATCACCAGGAACCGCGTGGACGCGCTCGACCTCGCCCAGCTCATGTTCCTCCCCGATCCGATCCTGGTGGGTTCGGAGCCGTGGGGGCTGTCACTCAACCGGACCCAGGACTCGCTGATCGTGGCCAATTCGGCGGGCACGAACATCGACCTGGTGCATCTGAATAGCGGCAATCTCGACCGTGTGCGCACGCCGAACCTCGTGCTGCACGAAGTGTCGATTTCGACGGACGCCACCGGCAGGCGGCGACACGGTGTCACCATCATCGGATTCAGTGACAGGCCACAGTTCATCGCGCAGGACAACCAGGGCAGGCTCCTCTATTCCACGAAGCCGACATCGGCTGCCGAGCCGGGCACCGTCCGGATGCTGGACCTGCCGATGCCCGGAATGCGGCCCGAGGCGTACATCCTGTTCCCGGGTCGTGCCATCCGACCGAGCCAGAACACGATCGCGCTGGCCAACATTGACAGCATCCAGGTGATGCCGGACACCTCCGCGCTGAACATTGGTGACGTGGTGCGGCTTTTCACCCACATCCCCGGCATGGCCGGAATGCCGGGCGGCGTGCTGAGCAACCCGAACCCGCTCCCGCTGGAGGAGGCGATCGCCGAAATCCTGACGCTGCGTTCGGACGTGATCGTGGCCAGCGGCACGTGGGACGTGTCGTCGTTCGCGCTGCAGGACACGACCTACGTGGCCGCGGCCGGCAACCGCTCGCGCATCATTTTCGGTGAGGGTGCCGCATCGCCGTTCGGCCGCGTGTTCCAGTGGAACTCGAATGCGTCGGAGCTCTCGTCCGGCATCGCGGTCGCCGACCTGATCGACAACGCCGCCGAGCGGGTGAACGGCGTGGCGCTGAATCGCGACGGCTCGCTCGGTGTGTTCCGTGGCCGGTTCGGCGCGTACTACTTCACCAACGATCTCGCGGGGGAGCTGCGGCTCGACGGCCGTTTCGCGACCAACGTGGACGGCGCGGGTGCGGCCATGCACCCGGCCCACGCTGCGAACTGCACGCTGGCGTCCGGGAGTGAGACCTGCCTCTCGGTCGTGGGCACCGCGAGGAACTCGATTCAGGTCATCGAGACCTTCCACTTCTACCTGCGTGCGGAGATCCCGATCAGGGACAACATCGTGGGTCCGCTCCGGTCGTCGGCACCACTACCCGGCGACAACGCCGGGATCCCGATCAATGATCCGCGGCGGGTGATCATGAAGGTCTACGGCGTGACGTCTTCCGGCGGTGTCGTGATCGTCGACATCCGACGGCGCGACCTCCTCCCGATCGAATGAACAAGGGGGCCGGCGCCCACGGCGCCGGCCTTCCACCCCCATGAACGCGCTCGCCCAAGGACTGGACAAGCCTACCCATATCTCCTATAAACCTATGGGCGTTCACGCCGAGAGCCCGGGTCACACCGGGCTCTTTCCTTGCCGCACTCGGGGGTATGACTATGCATTTCCGCTTCCACACGGCGGGCGAGTCGCATGGCCGGGGACTGGTGACCCTCATCGAAGGGGTGCCCGCCGGGCTGGGTCTCGTCGCTGAAAGGGATATCGATCCGGATCTCGCCAGGCGACAGGGCGGCTACGGTCGCGGCGGCCGGATGAAAATCGAGAAGGACCGCGCTGAGTTCCTCTCCGGTGTCCGTCTCGGCGAGACGCTCGGCTCACCGATATCGCTCGTCATCTGGAATCGCGACTGGGAGAACTGGCGTCAGGCAATGGCGCACGAGCCGCTGGAGGAACCGGCCGGTGACCGGCAACTCCGGCGGGTGCACCTCCCGCGTCCCGGGCACGCCGACCTCGTGGGTGTCCTCAAATACGACCGCATGGACGCGCGCGACATCCTGGAGCGGGCTTCTGCACGTGAGACGACTGCCCGCGTCGCGGCCGGTGCAATCGCCCGCCGTCTGCTCGCTGAATTCGGCATCCGGATCGGCAGCCATATCGTCCGCATGGGCGACGTGGAGGCGGCGCCGCCCGCACAGTGGCCTGACGACATCAACGCCGTGGCGGACCAGTCGCCCGTTCGCACCCTCGATCCGGAGGCCGAGAGGCGGATGATCGAGGCGATCGACGCGGCGAAGGAAGACGGTGACACCCTCGGCGGAGTATTCGAGGTCGTCGTCACCGGGCTCCCGATTGGCCTCGGCAGCCACGTCTCGTGGGACCGCAAGCTGGACGGCCGCATTGCGCAGGCGCTGATGTCGATTCAGGCGATGAAGGGTGTCGAGATCGGACTCGGCTTCGAGGCCGCGCGCCGCCGCGGTTCTGCAGTGCACGACGAGATCGAGGCGGAGGATGGCACCGGAGGTAACCCGTCGCGGACCGGCGGGTACAAGCGGCTGTCCAACAACGCCGGTGGTCTCGAAGGCGGCATGACGACCGGCGCGCCGCTCGTGGCGCGTGTCGCGATGAAGCCGCTCTCCACCTTGATGAAGCCGTTGAAGAGCGTCGATCTGCGCACGGGCCAGGAAGCGAAGGCGGTCCGGGAACGGAGCGACGTCGCGGCGCTCGCCGCCGGCGGCGTCGTCGGTGAGGCGATGATGGCGATCGTCATCGCCGACGCGATGCTCGAGAAGTTCGGTGGCGACTCGTTGGCCGAGATGCGACGCAATTTCGACGCGTACCTCGCGCAACTCGAACGCAGGCGCGAGGCGATCCGTGTGGCGGCGCTGGAAGACGCCGAGCGACCCGTCGAGACGGCAATCGAGGCGGACGCCACCGGCGCGATCCCCGACACGCCCAAAGGGTGAGCCCGCACGACGTCGACCGCATGCCCGAGCGGGTCCTGCTGATCGGCTTCATGGCCGCCGGCAAGACCACGGTCGGCAAGCGGCTCGCCGCGCTCCTCGGCTGGACGTTCCTCGACTTCGACGAGGAAATCGAACGGAGGATCGGTGTCCCCGTTGCCGAGATCTTCCGCCGCTATGGCGAGCCGTACTTCCGCGAACTGGAGGCAGCGCTGACGTTGGAGGTACACCGGCTGAAGGGCATGGTCCTCGCACCGGGTGGCGGCTGGATCACGCAGCCGGGGCTCCTCGACATCGTGCGGGACGGAACGTACGTCGTATGGCTGCGTATCTCGCCCGAGGAGGCATTGAAACGTGCACGCCGGACCATCAGTCGCCGGCCGCTCCTGGCCGGGCCGGACCCGCTGGGCCGCGCCCGGGCGCTGATCGCCCAGCGGGAGCCGCTCTATCAGGCCGCCGCTGACCTGGTCATCGACGTGAACGGCCGACGTTCCACGGGCGTTGCACGGGAGATCTACAGGCGGATGCAGGAATGGACCGGCGGGTCGCATGCTCCGCCGGGCACCGCTAGTGACGGGGATGGGAGATTCGAAAGGGATGGGTGAATCCGCGAAAACATCACGTCTGCTGATCGTCGAGTCGCCGGCCAAGGCGCGCACGATCGGCAAATACCTCGGGCCGGAGTATCGCGTCCGCGCGTCCGTCGGCCACATCAGGGATCTTCCCGAACGTGAGCTCGGCGTCGACATCGAACGCGGCTTCGAACCGACGTACGTGACGATTCGCGGCAAGGGGAAGGTGATCCAGGAGCTGCGTCGCGAGGCCGAGCGCGCTTCCGAGATCCTGCTCGCGACGGACCCCGACCGCGAGGGCGAGGCTATCGCTTACCACGTCGCGGAGCAGCTTGGATACTCGGGCGAGGACGACAACCGGTTCCGGCGGGTGCTCTTCCACGAGATCACCAGGGACGCGGTGCGCCGCGCTCTGGAATCGCCATCGGGGATCGACATGCGCAAGGTCGAGGCGCAGCAGGCCCGCCGTATCCTCGACCGCCTCGTGGGCTACCAGGTCAGCCCGATCCTGTGGAAGCCGATCCGGCCCGGCCTGAGCGCCGGCCGTGTCCAGACCGTCGCGCTCCGCATCATCGCGGAACGTGAGGCGGAGATCCGCGCGTTCCGGGAGCAGGAGTACTGGTCCATCACCGCGGAGCTCGAGAAGGGCGGCCAGCGGTTCCAGGCGAAACTGCACCACGTCGACGGCGAGCCGCCCGGCCCGCCGCGGTTCCGCCTGCCGGACGAGGACTCCGCGCGTGCCGCGCTCTCCGACATCGGCGGCGTGCCGTTCACGCTGACCGAGGTCAAGCGGCGCGAGAAGATCAAGAACCCGCCGGCCCCGTTCCGCACCTCGACGCTCCAGCAGGAGGCGGCGAAGCGGCTAGGCTTCTCGGCGCAGAAGACGATGCGCGTCGCACAGCAGCTCTACGAGGGCGTGGAGCTTGGCGACGAGGGCTCGACCGGGCTCATCACCTACATGCGTACCGACTCCACCCGAATCTCGGCGGAGTCGGCCCAGGCCGCGCGCGCCTGGATCGCCAGCAAGCTGGGCGAGAGCTACCTGCCCGCGTCGCCGAGGCTCTGGACCGACAAGCAGCAGAAGGGCGCGCAGGAGGCACACGAGGCGATCCGCCCGACCGACGTGACGCGGCACCCGGACGCGGTGCGGAAGTACCTGGACCGCGACCAGCACCGCCTCTACGAAATGATCTGGCTGCGCTTCGTGGCCGGCCAGATGGCGCCCGCGGTGTACGACACCACCACCCTGGACTTCGAGCTGGGAGGCGCGAGCGGGCGGAAGTACCTCTTCCGCGCCACCGGCTCGATCGTCGTGTTCGCCGGGTTCACCCGCCTCTACACGGAGGCCCGAGAGGACGGCGATCACCGCACGCTCGACGAGCTGGAGCCATTGCCGGCGATGGAGCAGGGCGAGCGCGCCGATCTGATCGAGCTGGTGCCCGCCCAGCACTTCACCCAGCCGCCGCCGCGGTACACCGAGGCGAGCCTGGTCAAGGAGCTCGAGCGCCTCGGGATCGGCCGGCCGTCCACGTACGCGCAGATCATATCCACGCTCGTCGAGCGCAAGTACGTGGAGCTGGAGCAGAAGCGCTTCCACCCCACGCCGCTGGGCGAAACGGTCGCGAAGGTGCTGGTCAAGGTCTTCCCCGACATCTTCGATGTGAGGTTCACCAGTGACCTGGAAGCGGAGCTGGACCAGATCGAAGATGGACGCGTCCGCTGGCGCGAGCTGCTGCAGGAGTTCTACGGTCCATTCGAGAAGCGGCTCCGCGAGAGCCAGGACCGCACGGACGAGATCGTCCGCGACGTCGTGCTCGAGGAGGCGAGGAACTGCCCCGAGTGCGGGAGGGAGATGGTCGTCCGCTGGAACCGCTTCGGCCGATTCCTCGCCTGCTCCGGCTATCCGGAATGCCGCCACACCGAGTCGATCGAGAGCGGCAGGAACGGGAAGCCGGAACCGAAGCGGATCGGGGAGCCCTGTCCTGAGTGCGGCGGCGAGCTGGTCGAACGCGTCGGCCGATTCGGGCCGTTCATTGCGTGCAGCAACTATCCGACCTGCAAGTACACGCGGCCGGTGACGGTCGCGGGGATGAAGTGCCCGGAATGCGGCCAGGGCGACATTGCCGAGAAGCGGACCCGCAAGGGCAAGCCATTCTGGGGGTGCACTCGCTACCCCGAATGCCAGTGGACGAGCTGGGACCGCCCGGTCGCGGATCCGTGCCCGGACTGCGGTTCGCCATACCGGGTAGTCAAGTCGTCGAAAGCGCGCGGCGAATACCTCAAGTGCCCGAGCTGCAAGGGCGAGTTCGCCACGGACACGGCCGCGGCCTGAGAACGGCTCGGGTAAGGCTAGGGCTAAGGCCAGGGCTAATGCCGGTAGGGCTCCGATGCCGGCGGTGCGGCGGCTTTGCCGTTGGGGCGACGAACGACCCTGGGCGGCCCATGCGTGCGCGAAACGCTGTTCGCTCGGCCACCGGGCCCTCGGCGCCAATCCGTCTGCAACCCCCACTAGCCCTGGCCTTAGCCCTAGCCTTGGCCCTATGCCGTTTCGCGGCATGAGGTATTGAGGCAACAGGCGAAGCGCAGGGAGCGTCGATGGAAGTACTCGTCATTGGCGGAGGGCTCGCGGGCTGTGAAGCGGCGTGGCAGCTCGCGCAACGTGGGCACCACGTGCGCCTCGTCGAGATGCGGCCGGTCGCGACTACGCCGGCGCACCAGACGGACGGCCTGGCGGAGCTCGTCTGCACCAATTCCTTCAAGAGCGAGGACCCGGCGAACGCCCACGGGCTGTTGAAGCAGGAGATGCGCGCGCTCGGCTCACTCCTGCTGCGGGCAGCAGCCGTGGCACGCGTGCCCGCGGGCGCCGCGCTCGCCGTGGACCGGCACGTGTTCTCAGCGCAGACGACGGCGTTCGTCGCATCGCACCCGCGCATCACCA
>DATMSC010000073.1:0-7680 GCA_035565595.1 Longimicrobiales bacterium
AGACCTGTATGGAGGCGATGGTGAAATCCTTCCGGAGCACGGGCAGCGACACCGCCGACCGCACTGCTTCGAGGTCCCCCGCCGAGCCGCCGAAGAACTCTCCGTCCGTGAGCACGCTGATCGCCGCCGCGCCGGCGGCGGCGTAACTGGCGTCGACATCCTCCGGGCTCAACTCGGGCCGAATCCATCCCGCGGAAGGCGAGCGCCGCTTGATCTCTCCGATGAGGGCGACGCCATCGGAGCGGAGTGCCTGCTCGAACGGCCTGGACGGCTCCCGGTCCCGCGCGCGCGCCACGACTTCGTCCCGCCGCCGCGCCACTTCGGCCACTTCCAGCCTCTTCGCGGCTACGATCCGATCGAGAATGCTCATCTACTCCCTTTCACCCCGGCAGCGCGACAGCGCGCCCGGTCATGCGCCCCGCATGCCGCGCAGTGGCTCGCCGGCAGAAAACCCTTGCGTTTCGGTTCCCGTTCGGGTAGTATGCTTTCGGTGCCTGTTCGGATCACCGGGTGGTGCAACCGGCGACGTCACCGTCGTCGCGCACCACCGTACGCGACCCGGGAGCGGCGAGGCGATCATGTCCCTGACGAAGCGCCAGAAAGATGTTCTCGACTACCTGAGCGACTACCTGGAGGAGCACGGCTACGCGCCCAGCTTCGAGGAGATCGCGCGACACTTCGGCTTCGGCTCGCTCGCCACCGTGCACGAGCACCTGGAGAATCTTAGGGCAAAGGGTTACATCCGAAAGACCTACAACGCAAGTCGTTCCATCGAGCTGGTGACCCGGGAGGCGCGAGCGGGGAGCGTGGAGCTGCCACTTCTCGGACAGGTCGCCGCCGGCGTGCCGATCGAGGCGATCCCGGACCAGGAGACGATTTCTGTCCCCGAAGACATGCTCGGTCGGGGTGACAACTACGTGTTGCGCGTAGCCGGCGATTCGATGATCGACGAACAGATCCGCGACGGCGATTACATCATCGTGAACGCGCGCCAGGTGGCGCACGACGGCGAGATGGTGGTCGCCCTCGTGGGCGGCGATTCGGCAACGGTCAAGCGTCTCTATCGTGAAAGGGACGGCCGGATCCGCCTGCAACCGTCCAATCCGACCATGCAGCCTCTCTACTACCCTGCGCAGGATGTTCAGGTGCAGGGGGTCGTGGTCGGCGTGATCCGGAGGTACTGATGTCCTCGAGAGTTGGATTCGTCGTGGGACGGCGAGTCGGCGGTACGGGTACGGTGTGGCTGTTGAGAGCGGTGCGCCCGCCGATCCGCGGTCCCTGGTTGCTGCGCGCGATCATTTCTCGCGGCTGAGGCCTCAGCTCTCAGCGGCGACTTCCCGGGCAGCATCCCGAAGACGCGACAGCGCGTCGGCGGCGGCGCCACTGCTGACGGAGCGCTCGGCCGTTGCTACGGCCTCGCCGATCGATGGCGCGAGGCCGGCGAGATAGATCGCGCCCGCGGCATTGAGGACCACTGCGGCGTGGGCGCCCGGCGTCCCTCGTCCTGCGAGCACGTCCTCGATGATCCTCGCGTTATGGATGGCGTCACCGCCGGCAAGGTCTTCGCGCTCGAACTCCGGCCAACCGAGATCCGTACGCGGATCGAGCCGGAACGCCGTAACCTCCCCTGCCCGCACCTCGACACCTTCAGTCCGGCCTATCGGGCTCATCTCATCCATTCCCGGGTTTCCGTGGACGACGAGCGCATGCTCGTGGCCGAGTGCTGCGAGAGCATCACCAACGAGCGGCACGAGGTGCGGCGAGGACACGCCGACGAGCTGGCGCCTGGCGCCGGCCGGATTGGTGAGGGGGCCGAGCAGGTTCATGATGGTCGGAACGCCGAGTTCGCGGCGGACCGGTCCCACGTGACGCATCGCCGGGTGAAGCAGCGGCGCGAACATGAACACGATTCCGGCGCGCTCCAGAACCCTGGCCATCCCGTCGGGCGAGAGCTCGATGGGTATGCCGAGCGCCTCGAGGACGTCGGCACTTCCACAACGGGACGTAAACGACCTGTTGCCGTGTTTGGTGACGGTGACGCCCGCCCCGGCCGCGACGAGAGCGGCTGCAGTCGAGATGTTGAAAGTCGTGAAGGTGCCGCCGCCGGTGCCGCAGGTGTCGACGATCGCGGTGTCGGCCGGCGCGCGGACGGGCAACATTGCCTGACGCATGGCGCGCACCCCACCTGCGATCTCCGCCGCGACCTCGCCGCGGGTACGCAACGCGACGAGCAGGGCGGCGATCTGCACCGGCGGAACGCTGCCGGTCATGATCTCCGCGAATGCCGCTTCCGCCTCCTCGATGGTGAGCGTGCCTCCCGCCACCGCTTTGGCGACGAGACCCGGCACGATGGAGGCTGGCTGGGTGGCCGTGACGCTTGCCATGCTCCTTCTGCTCCGCGTTGCAACGCGCATTTGAAGGTAGCGGACGCCGGCGCACGGTGTCAAACCGACTCGCACGCCACCGCCCGGACGCAGGCATGCGGGCTCCGGCGGAGTCACGGAATCGGTATCGCATTGATTCGCGCGGGCAAACCGTATATATTTCGCGTATGTTATCGGGTACAGGCCGGGCGGTCGATCGGGCCGGACGCCACAGGCGTCCAGTACGTGGCTCGATTCGGCGGTCCGGATTTCATTTTTCTGGAGATTGCCCGAGGGGGTCGGTTCGAGTTCCGACCCGATGCGGCGGCTCCGAATGCGGATGGTATGGAGAGAAGGACTGAATTCGAGACGCTGACACAGGTACCGGCGCTGCTCCGGGCGATTCGCGACCTCGGTTGGCAGGAGCCGACACCGATCCAGGCGCAGGCGATACCGGCGGCGCAGTCCGGGCGTGACGTGGTCGGGATTGCGCAGACGGGTACCGGCAAGACCGCAGCGTTCCTGATCCCGGCGCTCGAACGACAGATCGACCGCGAAGGTTTGCGCACGCTAGTGCTATGCCCGACGCGAGAGCTTGCGCAGCAGGTTGCGCAGAGTGCACGGGACCTGCTCCGGCATACGGAGCTCTGGGTCGGCGAAGTGGTCGGCGGCATGCCGATCGACCGGCAGATCAGGGACCTGCGGGCAGGTTTCGACGTGCTCGTCGCGACGCCCGGCCGGCTGATCGATCACATAGAGCGCCGCACCGTGGACCTGAGTGAGGTCGAAGTGCTTGTGCTCGACGAGGCCGACCGGATGCTGGACATGGGTTTCCGCCCTCAGATCGAGGAGATCCTGCGGGCGTGCCCGCGAGAGCGGCAGACGATGCTCTTTTCGGCCACCATGCCGAATGGCGTGCACGCCCTGGCGTTGAGGATCCTGAACGACCCGGTCCACGTGTCCGCGACGCCAAAGATCGTGGCTGCCGAAACCGTCGACCAGGTGCTGTACCCGGTGCGCCCGGAAAGGAAGGTCGACCTGCTGCTCCACCTCCTCGAAGATCCGGAGCTGGATCAGGTCCTGGTATTCACCCGGACCAAGGTCGGCGCCGACCTGCTGCTGACGAGACTGCGGGCTGCAGGTGTCGACGCCGCGGTCCTCCATGGCGACAAGGACATGCGGGAACGGCGTTCAGCGCTCGAACGCTTTGCGGAGGGGCGTGTGCGGGTCCTGGTGGCTACGGACGTCGCGCAGCGCGGTCTCGACATCGACGGGATCAGCCACGTGATCAATTTCGACGTGCCGCAGGACCCTGAAGATTACATCCACCGGATCGGGCGTACGGGTCGCGCCGGTGCGCGCGGCAGCGCGGTCACGTTCATGACTGGCGCCGACGTGGCGCAGGTGCACACCATCGAGCGGATGCTGGGCTCGCGGATTCCGCGCGAGTCGCTGGAGGGATTTGACTACTCCGGTGCACCCGCGGTAGTCGGTAGCGGCAGTGGTCCGGGGGCACGCAGCGAACCGAAGCGGGTGAGCCGCGGACGTCTCGGCAGCCGCCGTGCCGACCAGCTCTCGCCCGAGGAACTGCGCAGCCTGCTCAACGTCGGCTGACCCATCCTCCATCCCACCTGCCGTCATCATTCCGGATCGAAGCGCGATCCTTGCACAGATCGGGCATGGAACTCGAGTGATGACCGGAGGTGGGGCATGCCATCCTGGACGAGCAAGGACGAGCGCAGGTTCGAGAAGATAGAGCAGAGCCAGCGGAAACGCGGTGTTCCCAGGGAGCGGGCACGTGAGATCGCCGCACGCACTGTGAACAAGCAGCGGCGACTGGAGGGCCGCACGCCGAACACCAGGACCATGGGCACCGGGAATCCCAGGCGGCCACTCGAGGCGCGGACGGTGAACGAGTTGCGGAACCGGGCCCGGGAAATGAACATTCCGGGCCGCAGTCGAATGACGAAAGCGGAGCTTGTGCGCGCTATCAGGGAACGCCGATAGCTCACTGCCGGCGCCGCAGAGACGCCGTCGAGCCGGGTGACATGAGTGAAGCACCGTTCAAGATTGGTTTGATCCAGCTCCCGACGGGCGCCGACAAGGCGTCGACGATCCGGGCGCATGAAGAGGCGATCCGCGACGCCGCGTCGCGCGGAGCCCAGATCATCTGCCTGCAGGAGCTGTTCGACGCCCCGTATTTCTGCAAGGTACAGGAGGCCGATCGCTTCGATCTGGCCGAACCGATCCCCGGGCCGACCGTGGATCGGATGGCCGGCGTCGCCCGCGAGCTGGGTGTGGTGATCATCGTTCCGATCTTCGAAAAGCGGGCGCCGGGACTGTACCACAATTCGGCGGCCGTCGTGGACGCGGACGGGAGCCTGCTCGGCGTCTATCGCAAGATGCACATCCCGGATGATCCTCTCTACTTCGAGAAGTACTATTTCACCCCGGGCGAGATCTACCAGCACGGCGCGACGCCGGACCCCAGGGCGGGATTCCGGACTTTCGACACGCGCTTCGGCCGCATTGGCGTCCTGATCTGCTGGGACCAGTGGTTCCCGGAGGCGGCGCGTATAACCGCTCTCATGGGCGCGCGCGTCCTGTTCTATCCCACTGCCATCGGGTGGCACCCGGCAGAGAAGGCCGAATGGGGCGCCGCTCAGGCGGATGCCTGGCGCACCATCCAGCGCTCGCACGCCATCGCCAACGGCGTGTTCGTCGCGGCGGCGAATCGGGTCGGCTTCGAGCCGGAGCCGGGGACCGACGGGATCGAATTCTTCGGCCATTCGTTCGTTGCCGATCCCTTTGGGCGCGTGATCGCGGAGGCCGGGACTGAACCGGCCGTGCTCGTCGTGGAGTGCGATCCCGCCGCCATCGAGTACACGCGGCGGAACTGGCCATTCCTGCGGGACCGCCGCGTCGATGCCTACGGGCCCATTCTGGCCCGCTACGGCGCGTGACGATCGGTCATTGGATGGCTGTTTCGCGGGTGACCCCGGCTACGGAGGGGCGCCGATGAGCCGGCCCGTCCGCCGCTGGCCGGCGGAGTGGGAGCCGCACGAGGCGACGTGGATCGCGTGGCCGCACCTCGCACCCGACTGGCCCGGCAAATTCGAGGCGATCCCCTGGGTCTACGCCGAGATCGTGCGGGTCCTCCACCGCTACGAGCCGGTCCGCATCCTCTGCCACGATGAAGCCACGCGCGAGGGTGCCATCCGCGCGCTCACGGCTCACGGGGTCGACCTCGACCGTTGCAGGCTCTACGTCGTCCCGAACGACAGGGTGTGGGTCCGCGACTCCGGGCCGACCGGCGTGTACGGCCCCGCCGGTTTCGAGTGGATAGGATGGGCGTTCAACGGGTGGGCGAAGTATCCCAATCACGAACGTGACGCGAGGGTAGCGGACGCCATTGCGGAGCTCTCGGGTCTCCCCATCGTCCATGCCGAGCGCCCTGACGGAAATGGGCGGCTGGTGCTGGAAGGCGGCGGCATCGAAACCAATGGCGCCGGCGTCATGCTCGTCACCGAGGAGTGGCTCCTGTCGGACGTGCAGGTGCGGAACCCGGGACTGACGCGCGAGGATTACGAACGCGCGTTCCGGGAGTATCTCGGTATCGTGGAGACGATCTGGCTGGGGAACGGCGCCGTGGGCGACGACACCCACGGCCATATCGACGACATCGCGCGATTCGTAAACGAGCGTACCGTCGTACTGGCCTACGAGCCGGACCCGACCGACGACAACCACGCCGCGTCGGAGGACAACCTCAGGCGGCTCCGCGCAGCTGGAGATCGGCTTCCCGGCGGGCTGGAAGTCGTTCTCCTCCCGTTCCCCGATCCGGTGACCATGGACGGCGAGCGTCTGCCCGCGAGCTACGCGAATTTCTACGTAGCCAACGGCGTCGTGCTGGTGCCCACGTTCAACGACAGGAATGATCGCATTGCGCTGGATACGCTCGCCCGCTGCTTCCCCGGCCGGGATGTGATCGGAATCCACGCCGTCGATCTCGTCTGGGGGCTGGGCACGCTGCACTGTCTCACGCAGCAGCAACCGGCATCTTCCGAATTGCGTAGCAGATCCGGTTGACCCGCCGGGCAGTTGCACTCCCCTCCCCCTCCGCGCCGGACGAGTTCGGCTCGAACTCCGCGCTTGACACGTACCCCTTCCAGTCTAGCTTTCCCGCGTGGAACCGCCGTTCGAACGCCGCGTCCGCCTGACGCTCCAGTACGATGGCGCCGGATTCTTCGGCTGGCAGGTCCAGCCCGGCGTCCGCACGGTTCAGGCAGAGATCGAAGCCGTGCTCTCCCGGCTGATCGACAGGCCAGTCCGGGTTGCGGCTGCCGGCCGAACCGACACGGGGGTGCACGCGGTCGGCCAGGTGGTCGCGGCGACGGTACCGGAGCGGTGGACGCCGCCCACACTGCACCGGGCGCTGAATGCCCTGCTCCCGGGCGACATATGGGTGCGGGACGTTCGCGAGGTGCCTCCCGATTTCGATCCTCGCCGACACGCGGTCGCCCGCGGCTATGTGTACCGCGTGGGCACTTCGGAGCTGGCGTCGTCGCCCTTCCACCGTCGGTGGTGCTGGCCGGTCCGTGGGCGCGTGAACCTCGAATCGCTGGCCGCAGCAGCCGCGCTCCTGCCAGGCGACCACTCCTTCAGGGCCTTCGCGAAAACCGGGCAACCCGAGCGGGGCGACAGGTGTATCATCGGCCGCGCCGAATGGCTACCCTGGCGGGATCTCGGGTACGCGTTCCACATCGTGGGGAACCGGTTCCTGCACCACATGGTCCGCTATCTCGTGGGGACCATGGTCGAGATCGCGCAGGGGGGGCGTCCGGCAGACGACATGCGCGCGCTCCTTGCCGGCGAGGATGGATACCAGACGTCGCCCCCGGCACCGGCACGCGGCCTCTTCCTGGCCCGAGTGGAGTACCCCGGCGACGCGTCGGCCAATGCGCCACTGGATTCCGAGTTGCCCTGACGACGGCTCCGCCGGAGTACCGGGCCGAATGACGACTGGAGGGACTGCGGGATGAAGATCTTTCTCGACACGGCGGACCCGGCGGAAATCAGGCGGGCCGCGGAGGCCGGGCTGATCGACGGGGTCACGACGAATCCGTCGCTGCTTTCGAAGGTGGCTGGCGAAGCGGGCGATCCCCGAGAGATCCTGAAGCTGATCTGCGGCAGCGTCGACGGCCCCGTCAGCGCCGAGGTCGTGGCGCTCGATGCACCGACCATGGTGCGTGAAGGGCGGGAGCTCGCAAGGATCGCCGACAACATCGTCATCAAGGTCCCGCTGACCGAAGACGGA
>DATMSC010000074.1:0-9249 GCA_035565595.1 Longimicrobiales bacterium
TCCGGCCACCGTGTCCCACAGCGCCGCCATCTTCGTATTCGAGGAGCTGAACCTCGATCCCGTGCGATTGCACTTCGGAACGCGCTTCGATGCGACCCGCATCACGCTCCGGGACGCGGAAGCCGCGCACCTCGCCGGCGATCGGGAGACCCGCACCTTCGCCTCGATTTCCGGCTCTGTTGGCGCCCTGTACACCACTACCGGCGGCTTCAGCATCGGCGCCAGCCTGGCCCGCGCGTTCCGCACGCCCGACACCAATGAGCTGTTCTCGCAGGGGCCGCACCTCGCCAGCTACTCGTTCGAGATCGGCAACCCCGACCTGGATGTCGAAACGGGGATCGGCGCAGATCTCTTCGCCCGGATCAATCGCTCGAACCTGCAGGGCGAGATCGCCGCATTCCGCAACTGGCTCCGGGGCTACATACATCCGCGCGCCACGGGCGAGATGAGCCGGACCGGCCTGCCGGTATACCAACACTCGGGCGAAGATGCAGTGCTCACCGGCATCGAGGGCCGCATCGAAACCCACGTCGGGCGCGGAATCGTCGTCGACGGCACGGCATCCTGGGTGCGGGGTGAACGGACCCGGACCGGCGATCCCCTCCCCATGGTTCCGCCGCTGTCCGCCGCCCTCGAAGCCAGGTGGGAAAGGAGCGCATTCTTCGTGCTCGTCGGCGCCAGGCTCGCGTCGGCGCAACGTGACGTAGCCGAATTCGAGACTCCCACCGACGGCTACGCCGTGTTCGACGCCGGCGCCGGCTATCACTGGATCACCGGAAGCGGCGCGCATTCCGTGACGCTTCGCGTGGAGAACCTGACGGATACGGTGTACCGCAGCCACCTCTCGCGCATCAAGGACATCATGCCGGAGGCCGGGCGCGGAGTCACCCTGCTGTACCGGCTCCACTTCTGACTTCCGCAAAGGAACCGGCAGATCGAATCGTCATGACGCGAACAGCCACGTGGTCCCGGCACGGCATCCTTCTGGCCGCCATTGTGATCGCCGCGGCCTGCACCAATCCCTACGCCGATGATGACAGCCATGAGCACGCGGACGGCGTGCGCGTCGAGCACCTCGGCACCACCCTGGTCACCGTGCACGAGGACGAGGTGACGGGATCCCTGTCGGTGGCGGCCGGCGACACGCTCGGCCCGCTGACGGTGGTGTTCACCGACCACCACGGGGAACCGATAGAGGTTTCGGCCGGGTACTGGATGCGGCCGGCATTGGCGGGGTCGGCCGCCGCATTCGAGCAGGCCGAAGTTGGCGCCTTCTCGGGGTCGCTCGTCGGGATCACTCCCGGCCAGGCCGAGTTGCGCTTCGAGCTGCTCCACGGCGCTGTCGGCCACGGCCACCTGGAATACCGTTCGGCACCGATCCCCGTAGTCGTCACAGAGTGACGACGCGCCATCCGGCCGGCCTCGACGGCGCCTCCGCAGGCTCCGGCGTGACCTTGTACTGCGGTCCGTATTGCGTTATGATAAGTGAATTTCGTTCGACCGTGCCGGCGGGGCCGAGCGCGCGATCTGCGTGACGTCGCTCCGTCGCCATGACAAGGTAGCGAGCATGAGCAGTGGACTCACGAAAGCTCAGGTGGAGCATCTGCAGCAGCGTCTGCTGAGGGAGCGCGAGCGCGCACTCCGGTCGCTGGGTCAGTTCGATGAGCTGGCGAAGCAAACGGCCGAGCAGGCGGATTCGGATCTCTACTCGTATTCGGACCACATTGCGGATCTCGGCACGGACGCAATGGAGCGGGAGAAGATGCTGCTCTTCGCAAGCAAAGAAGGGCGTTATCTCTACCGTGTCGAGGAAGCGCTGCGCCGGCTGTACAAGGATCCGAGCAGTTTCGGTCTCTGCCACAACTGCGGCAAGCAGATCACGTTCGAGCGACTCGACGCGCTGCCGCACGCCCGCTACTGCATCGACTGCAAGCTGAAGGAAGAAGCGGCGTGATCCCTTGTCCGTGCTGACGGTCCGGGCGCATCGCCCGGACTGCCGCACGGGGCAAGGCGAGCGTGCCCTGCTGGCGCCGGTCTCATTCGCCTGTTGCGAGCAGTCGCGCGAGATCGCGAACGAACGCGGACCGGGCGAGCACCCTGTCCGCCCCCGCCCGTCTGGCCTCATCGATCAACGACTCCCGGACATGTGAGACGAAACCAACGACGGTCGCCGAGGCGAGCGTCGGGTCGGCCTTTATCGCCCGGATCGCGCCGATCGGGTCACCAGTCCGCGCATCCAGGTCCACCAGTATCAACCGCGGCTTCTCCGCACGCGCGATGCTCGACAACTCCTCGGTGTTCCGCACGATGACGACGCTTGCGCCGACCTGGGCGGCGGTTCCGCGGATGCGCGCGGCAAAGATCAGGTCCGTGGCCAGCGCGACCACCGGGGCGCGGAATCCCGCGCTCGTTGCATTCTTGGCGTCCATGTTTCCCCTCTCGAACGCAGCGGCCTCGCCGCCGGACGCGACCAACGCAATGAGATGGTCGATCGCCATACAGCGCAACGAAATACCGCACTCCGCACGGCCTCGTCGGAGTTGACACTCGCTGAGCGGCGGGCTTATGTTACGCCAGATTGGGTCCGGATGCGAGTTGCCGGCCAGGAGGTAGAATGTTTGTGGGTGCGGGGCAGCAGCACGTTGCCTCTTCGTACGATGCGGCCGCCGCGGAAGTGCGGCTGCGTGACGCGCTGGAAGCGAACGGTCAGCGTGTCACGGAGCAGCGGGCAGCGGTATATCGTACCCTCCTGAACACTCGATTGCACCCCACGGCGGACGAGGTCTTCACCGCTGTCCGGTCCGAGATTCCCGATATTTCGCTTGCCACGGTCTACAAGGCGCTCGAGGCGCTCGTCGGCTGCGGCCTCGCGACGAAGTTGACGTACGGCGACGGGTCCGCGCGCTATGACGGCCGCACGGACCCGCATCATCACGCCCGTTGCCTCACGTGCGACACCGTGGTCGATGTACCCGGCCGTCTAGCGCCCTCTGTCTGGGCGCAGCTCGGACCGGTGCCCGGCTTCTCGGTTTCGGGCTACCGACTCGAGCTGACCGGCCAGTGCGAGCGTTGCGCCGGCTGAGAACGCTCTTCCAACCCCGACATGCCCCCTGCCCAAAGCTGCCGGAGCGACGACGCGAGCGGCGCCCCCGCGAGGACGCCACCGGGGGCGGCGTGTCCCCTGTACAACGGCAGGCGTCTTGGACCGGTGAGACGTCGGCGAGGAGCGTAGGTCCCGGATCGCGCCAGGAGCATCACGGTCAACAGTCAGCGGAGATTTCCCATGCCACCCACGAGGACGTCGGAACGAACGGACGGTCTCCCGGAATCCGCGGAAGACACGCTCGGTTTGTCGCGCGCGCATCGCTCGCCGCGCGTTTCGGGTGCGACGGCCAGCGACATCGCCGAGCTCCTGCGGGCCGAGCGCGTGCGCTTTCTGCGCCTGCAGTTCACCGACATCATGGGCGCGATCAAGAACGTCGAGGTACCGGAGAGCCAGTTCGCCAAGGCGCTCGACGGCAACATCACTTTCGACGGTTCGTCGATAGAGGGTTTCGTCCGGCTGGAGGAGTCGGACATGATCCTGAAGCCGGATTTCGACACTTTTGCGGTCTTCCCCTGGGGTGATCCGGCGAACCGGATCGCGCGCCTGATCTGCGATGTCTATACCGCTGAAGGTGAGCCCTTCGAGGGGGATCCCCGTTTCGTGCTGAAGCGGCAGATCCAGGTGGCGCGCTCTCTGGGCTACGAAATGATGGCGGGCGTCGAAGCCGAGTTCTTCCTCTTCCACCGGGGTCCCGACGGTCGGCCGACGCGTATCACGCAGGACGCCGGCAGCTACTTCGACCTCACGCCCGTGGATCTCGGCGAAGTGGCCCGGCGCGACATCATGACGGCGCTCGAGCTCATGAATTTCGAGGTCGAGATGGGCCACCACGAAGTCGCGCCCGGGCAACACGAGATCGACTTCAGGTACGCGGACGCCCTCAAGACGGCCGACAACCTGGCCACCTTCAAGTTCGTGGTCCGGAACATCGCGATGCACCACGGGCTCCACGCCACCTTCATGCCCAAGCCGATCTTCGGGCAGAACGGTTCGGGGCTGCACACGCATCAGTCGCTGTTCCGGGGTGACGACAACGTCTTCTACGATCCGAAGTCGCCGGACGGGATGTCGCAGATCCTCCGCTGGTACGTGGGTGGTCTGCTGAAGCACGCGCGTGCGTTCTGCGCGGTGACGAACCCGCTGGTCAACAGCTACAAGCGTCTGGTGCCCGGCTACGAAGCACCGGTCAACGTGGCGTGGTCGCACAGCAACCGGTCACCGATGGTCCGGGTACCGGCCAGGCGAGGGAAGGGTACGCGACTGGAGCTGCGCATGCCCGACCCGTCGGCGAATCCGTACCTCTCGCTCACCGTCCAGCTCGCTGCCGGGCTGGACGGCATCCGCCGTAAGGTCGAGCCGCCCGAGCCGGTCAACAAGAACATCGCCGCGCTGTCGGTACGGGAGCGGCGTCGCTACCGCATCCAGGACCTGCCCCGGGATCTGGGCGAAGCGATCGAGCAGTTGCAGCGGGATCGTTTCATGCGTGAGACGCTCGGCGAGCACGTGTTCCGGCACTTCATTCAGGCCAAACAGCAGGAGTGGGCCGAGTACATTGCGCAGGTCCACGACTGGGAGATCGAGCGGTATCTGGCGACCACGTAGCTCGACTGGACGGCCGCTGCGTCGCTAGCCTGTAGCGGTCCGCGCAGCGGCGCTCCGGCGCGGAGTCTAGTCGTCGTCGGTGATCTGAGGGAAGAGCAGCCTCACGCAGCTCCCCTTCTCGGTCGGTGGGTACTCGACGGTGCCGCCCAGTTCGCCGTGTACCAGCGCCTCCACGATCGACCGGCCGCTGCCGAGTGACACCGCGCCGGTCGCGCTGCGCCTGTCGCCCACACCGTCATCTGCGACGTCGATACAGATGACGTTGCCCTCCTCGGAGATGCTGATGCTGATGCATCCCCGGCCCTCATCGCCGAAGCCGTGCTGGAGAGAGTTCGTGATCAGTTCGTTGAGCACGAGCGCGAGAGCGAACCCCTGACGCTCGCCCAGAACGGGAACGCCGCCGGTCACTTCCACCCGGATGCGATCACCGTCATCGACGCTGTTCCGGAGGTGTTGAGCCATCCGTTCGGCCACGTCGCGGATCGGAACGCCGCGGTAGTTCTGACGCCGGAGCGCCTCGTGGACGAGGATGAAGGAACGTAATCGATTCTCGAGCCGGGCGAATGCCTCGGGCGCCGGCGATTGCGGCTGCCGGTTCCGCTCCATGCGCACGAGGCCCATGATCACCGAGAGATTGTTCCGGACGCGGTGATCCAGCTCGCGCAGGAGCAGGGCCCGTTCTTCCGCGTCGCGTCGGGCCTGCTCGAAGAGCCGATAATTCTGGTCCGCCACCTCCGCGAGCTGCCGGTTGGCTATGTGAACGGCCAGCTCTGCCCGATGCACACGCAACCGCGACTTGATGCGAGCAGTGAGCTCGGCGAATTCGAATGGCTTGGCCACGTAGTCATCGGCGCCGGCGGCGAAGGTCCGTACCACATCCTCGGGCTCGGTACGGGCCGTAACCATGATCACCGGCAGCAGCGGATTCCGGACGTTCTTGATCTCGCGGCAGATGTCCCAGCCGTCACGGCCAGGGAGCAGTGCGTCGAGCAATACGAGGTCGACGGAATCCAGCCACTCGAATGTATCCTCGCCGCGGGCCACGGCGATGACACTGAAACCGTGGGCCTGCAACACGTCGGTCAGCATTCGCCGCACGTCAGGGTCGTCGTCCGCCACGAGGATGATTGCGCTGTCGTCATCCGTCCTCGTGGCTGACGCCTCCCTGAACTCGACGCGCTTCTCGACCGCATCAGCCAATACGATGTTCCCCTCCCGTCATCGGCGGGGTCGGCCCCCTTCGGTAGCGATGGGGGATCCAGACGAGTCCCGCGCCTCCGAGCACACCCTGGCTCAGTCCTTCTGCAGCAGCGGCGCTGCCAGCAGAATCTTACGAGCCAGGTCGACCATGGGCGTGTTCTTGTCCTGGCTCGTCTTCTGGAGGAACCTGTACGCCTCTCGCTCGGTCAGTCCGCGCGTCTCCATGAGCAGTCCCTTGGCGCGCTCGACCAGCTTCCGTTCCTCGAGCTTCAGTTCGAGCTGATCACGTTCGCGCCTGGCTTCGACCCACTCGGTGAATCGGGCGCGGGCCACGGCGATCGCGGGCGCCAGATCATCGGGATCCACGGGCTTGACCAGGTAGTGGAAGATCGGTGCCCGGGTTGCCTCGTCCACCGTCCCCGCATCGCTGTACGCGGAGAGGATGATGATCGGGATCGGCCGTTCGCTCGCTATCTGTTGCGCCGCTTCAGGTCCCGTCATCGCGGGCATGCGGATGTCCAGCAGCGCCACGTCCGGTTTGCTCGTGCGCGCCAGCTCGACCGCTTCCCGCCCATTACTGGCCGTGGCGACCACCGTGTGGCCCAGCATCTCGAGTTGACTGGTCAATGCGAGGTTGTGCAGCGCCTCGTCATCGGCAATGAGCACGCGCAGTGAGTCGCCCATGAACCCTTGCTCCTTCCGGATGGGGTGGCACAGTGACATGCCAGCTCAGGCAGCGGGCACGTAGTCATGGCACATGAAAAACGAAAGGCGCACCTTCCCAGGACGAAGGCACGCCATGACCCCGTTTGAACGTACACCTTTTCCCATAAGGTGCGGCCCTCGTCGCCGGTGCGCAAGGGCCGGGGCGGCCGACCTCATGGGGGCTGGCGGCTGGCGCTCGGAAAAGTGCGGCTCCCGTTGGCTCCCATCGCCGGAGAGCGCCGGTGTCCGGTACGGTCCTGGACTTGCAAGTCCCCGCCGAACGTGCTCAATTGTTTGAGAATCCAGACGATAGCCGATCTCGCGACTCTGGAGCGAACTTGCGAATCACTGTACTCGCCTGCTGGGTACTGGCCCTCCTCGTCGTCGGCGATGTTGTGCCGGCGCGAGGCGCGCAGTCCGCGGGTAGCGCGATCGTCGACGTCGGCGAGCGCCCGGAAATCGCGGCGCCCACCGTCGCGAGTGAAGCCGCGCTCGCGGCTGTCGCCGCGCTCGGGTCGGATCTGGACCGGGCGATGTCGGTTCCCGGCTGGCGTACTGACGAGTGGAGCGTGCTCGTAGTCTCGCTGGACCGCGGCGATACGCTCTTCGCCCGCGAGCCCGACGCCGCGTTGGCGCCGGCGTCCAACATGAAGCTCTTCACCTCCGCCGCCGCTCTCTATTATCTCGGCCCCGACTACCGGTTCAACACGTTCCTGGTCACGAACGGCACGATCCGCGACGGCGTCCTCGACGGCGACCTGATCGTGTACGGTACCGGCGACCCCACCCTGTCGACGCGGGGACGCTCGGCCTGGCAAGCATTTGCCGATACGCTGGAGGTCCTGGGGATCCATACCGTAGCGGGCGCGATCGTCGGCGACGTGTCGTTCTTCCAGGGTCCAGGCAACGGGACCGGTTGGCGGGAGAGCTACGTGAACGCTTCCTACGCCGCCCCGGCGAACGCACTCACGCTGAACGACAACCTGGTAACCGTGGTCGTTCGGCCCGGTCAGCGCCCCGGCGAGCCCGCTGTCGTGGAAACGGTACCCGGCGGCCAGGGCGTTGCCATCAGGAACTCGGCCACGACTACTTCTGGAAGCGGCGCACAGCTCCGGATCGGCCGCGACGACTATGAATCCCCGATCGTCGTCGCCGGGGCGATCGGCACCGGTCATGCGGGAATCTCCCGCGTCGTTCCCGTCGGCGACGGCGGCAATTTCGCCGCGTCGGTATTGCGCCAGGTCCTTGCGGAACGCGGGATCACCGTGATGGGCGGCGTACGCGAGATCAGGGAAGCCGAGGCGTCCGCTGTATCGAGCCGCACGGTCTTCGCGCCGGCATTCGACAACGGCGCCCCGGTCCGCACGCTTGCGGTCCACCAGTCACCGCCGCTGGTAGAGATTCTCGAAGTCGTCAACAAGCAGAGCCACAACCTGTACGCCGAACAGGTGATACGTGCCGTTGGGCGTGCCGTGCTGGGAGAGGGGAGCGCCGTGGCAGGTGCTCTGGCTACGCGCTATTTCCTGGAATGTGAGACAGGCGACGGCGATTTCGTGCTTGAGATGGTGGATGGCTCGGGGCTGTCGCCGCTCAACCGCGTGAGCGCCGGTACCCTGGTCCGGCTGCTCGCGTACGTGGCGGAATCCGGGATCTGGGAGGCGTTCTGGAGCACGCTCCCGGAAGCCGGGCGGTCGGACGGCCTGCGCCGCATGTATCAGACGATGGCTGCCGGCAACCTCCGTGCGAAGACCGGCACCATCAATGAGGTGTCGGCCCTCTCCGGCTACGTGAACACGCGGGATGGCGAACGCCTCGCCTTCGCCATCGTCAGCAACCAGGTGCCTTCCACCTGGCGAGCGAAGGTCGTCGAAGACCAGATCGGCGCAAGACTCGCCGGTTTCCGCAGACCCGACTACGTACCCGTGCCCGCCGTAGCCGACTGATCCGTCACCGGGTCTCTCGTGGATCCCGGGCCGCATCCGCAACCCGGAGGTTCACCGGTCAAGACGCCGTACACCTGTCGCAATTCCATCGCGACCCGAATTCGGTCACCTGAAGGCCTCCCGCGGTGCGCCCGCCCTACCCGGCGCTCAGATCACCCGCCGGGCCGAGTGGAAGATCGATCGGAGCCGCGCCGCGACTTCGTAGTCCGCGGTGAGGTCGTCTTCCGCCACTCCGCCGTTCGTGATGGCGGCGTGCACGATCCTCCCGCCGCCCGCGCTGATCGCCACATGATCGACCGCGTTTCCGGATTCCGCGAAGAAGAGCAGGTCACCCGCGTGCAGGTTTTCGAAGGCATCACCGGCACGCACCTCCTCCCCGCACCTCGCCTGCATGTCGGAGTCGCGCGGCAGCTCGAGACCGTGCACGCGGAACACGGACTGCACGAAGCCGGAGCAGTCGGCACCCGACGTGGTCACGCCGCCCCACAGGTACGGCGTCCCCGCCCACCGGCGTGCGGTCTCTACCACGGCGGCACCGGAGAGTGGAAAATGCCTCGGCAGATCGTCGCCCGATACGATCTCGCCGGCGGCCACGCGTCCCCGCCGGCCGTCCGGGAGCGCCACCCTGCCGTCCTCCAGCAGGACCGCGCGGGCGCCCCACGGGAGTCTTACGACAGGTTGCCCGCTCTCGTC
>DATMSC010000075.1:0-5055 GCA_035565595.1 Longimicrobiales bacterium
GAGGTCTCGTGCCTGGCCGTCGATCCGGACGCGAGGGCCCTGCTCGTTCGTTGCCAGCCGGTACAGCATGCCGTAGTCCTCGCACGAGAGGTCGAGCGATACGGCCGCATCCGTGCCCGCGCTGTGGATCTTGTTCACGCCCCACCCCTCGGACCAGCGGGTGGTCAGGATCGCGCCGGCGCCGGCCGCCGCGAGGGTCGCGTGGGGCGACGGTCCCAGGAGCTGCAGCCGTCGCGAGAACGACACCTGGAGCGCCTGCCGCTCCCGGGCGACCCGCTCCAGCGTCTGCGGCTGCGCCAGTCGCTCGAGCGCCTGCGGCTCCCGGCACGTCGGCTCCGGCGGCGAGACGAGGACGGCGCGGCCGGAAACGGTGCCGAGCCACTGCGTCACCTGGGCGGCGCTGGCGAAGTCCGGGACGACGACGACGTCGAGCTCCACCGGGCCGTTCGTTCCCGGGCTCCACGCCAGCCAGTGCGCATTCAGTGTCTGCACCCGCGGTGCGATGAGGTCGACGTGCAGCGGGCCGCCATCCCATCCCCGCCATGTGCCGTATTCCTCCCGGCGGGCTGACACGCCCCAGGATTCATACGTGCTCAGCAGCCAGTCGGCGGCCGCCATGAACCCGGGACTCCCGGATAGTCGGGGCCCGATCGAATCCGTCAGCACCTGCGCGAGCCGCGCCACCTGCGACCGCTCCATCCCTTCCGTCCACATCGCCCGGATGACCGGATCGTCCGACGTGAAGGTCTGTGCGGCGGCCGGCGCCGCCGGCACCAGGGTCAGGAATACGGCGATGGCGAGTACCCCTGTGCGTATTTCGAGCATCGATCCCTCCGACCGGGTGGATGCGCGCTGTAGTGGGCAGAGTTGGAACGTAATAAATTCCTCGCCGCCGCGCCTGCTCCGAGCCCAATCCCAATCCCATTCCCAATTTCGAGCCCGAGCCCGCTCCCGAAAAGACGCCGTCGCCGGCGCACACCCGGAAATCATGCAGCGTATGAAGGTCTATGGCCGCCAGGGGGCACCGGCCAGTGCGAGACCACGACACGCGTCTGACATCGTCGTAGGGCAGCGTCAAAATGGATCCCCGCTTCCGCGGGGATGACGAAGACCCCCAATCGTCATTCCCGCGAAAGCGGGAATCCCGATGTCTTCGCGCATACGCATGAGGAGTCGCGCCCTCGCAGGGGTCCCCGCTTTCGCGGGGACGACGATGGGGGAGGCCGCCGTTCCCGCGCAGGCGGCTCCCGATGCCTTCGCGAGCCATGCGCCTATTCGGGGTCGGGCTCAGGCTGGGGTAATGGCTCCGGCGTGCCGGGAAATGGACCCCAACCATTCACCGTTCCCCAACAAAACCATTGTCTTACCGCCACACTAATGTAGTTTGATGTATTGGGCGACCACTGGAAGGGATGACGCGACAATGGACTGGCTGACGAAGCTGACGGGCAGCACGCGGGCGAGGCTGCTGGTGTTGGTGCGCGGCGCGGCGAGGTCGATCAATGAGCTGGCCGAGGCGCTGGGAATCACCGACAACGCGGTCCGGACGCACGTCACGGCGCTGGAGCGGGACGGCATGGTGCGGCAGGCCGGCATTGCGCGATCGACGGGCGGGAAGCCGGCCACGCTGTACGAGCTGACTCCGGCGGCGGAAGAGCTGTTCCCGAAGGCGTACTCCCTGGTGCTGACGGAGCTGCTCCGCACGCTGAAGGAGGAATACGGTCACGATCGTGCCGAACTCCTCCTCCGGCGGGTAGGAGAGCGACTGGCGGCCGGTGCCGCAGCGAGGGGCGATCCGCGTGACCGGGTCAACGCTGCCGTAGCGGTGCTGGAGTCGGTCGGTGGCTCGGTCGAGGCGCTCGCGGATGAGGATGGCTGGACGCTCCGCGCGGACGGCTGTCCATTGTCCGCCGTCGTCGCGAAGGAATCGGATGCGTGCATGGTGGCGGAAGCGCTCGTGCACGCCGTCACCGGCATGCCTGTCGCGGAAACGTGCGACCGTTCGGGCCGCCCGCGGTGCGCATTCCGGATCTCCGCCGAACGAACGCCCGCGGGCGAACCGGTCTGAAGCCCCGCGTGCGCCGGCGCCCCGCGATCAGCGCCGATCGCCGGACCTCTACGCCTACCTTCCCCAGAGCCGGTCGGCGAAGTCCATGTAATATTGCCAATCCTGCAGCGTCAGGTCGTGATCGCCGCGCCGGACGTGGTATCCCCGCGGCCCGACGGTCAGCGGCTGGTCGAGCGGCGGCATGTCCTCGGGCCGGATCGCCTCGTGTCCCCAGAGCGCGTACACCGGCGAGGAGTGTACGAGGGAGAGGAATTCGCCGCGCGGGTCTGCCCACAGGTCTTCGTCGGCGCTCCCCACGTAGAGTGCGCGCGGCGCAATGAGCGACAGCAGCATGTGCTGGTCGACGGGGATGGCGTCTTCGTTGTCGTTGAACGCCTTGAAGTTGCCGGCGAACCAGTGCGGGAACGCGTTGTTGATCGCCGCGGTGGTCTCGCCGAAGCGACGCCGGGCCAGCGCCGCGCCGCCCTCGCCGGATTCATTGGAGATGATCAGCGCAAAACGCTCGTCCTCGGCACCGGCCCAGAGCGCTGCCTTCCCGCCGCGGGAATGACCGATGAGCGCGACCCTGCTGGCGTCCACTCGGGGATCGGTCTGGAAGTAGTCCATGGCGCGGCTGGCGCCCCAACCCCACGCGGCGATGGCCATCCACGCATCGCCCGGGCGCTCCCCGGCAGCGGCGTCACCCTCGAAGAGCGTGATGACCCCTTCGCGGTATCGTCTGGCGTTGTCGGGCGCCAGCTCGCCGTACTGGATCGCGGCGATCCCGTAGCCACGAGCGATTACCTCTTCCGCCGGCCAGAACGGCGAGCGCTGCGCGCGCGTGGGATCGGTGATGTCGGCGGTGCGGTTGTTGATCAGGAGGAATACGGGCACCGGCCCCGTCGCGGCGTTGGGAACGAAGAGGATCAGCTCGAACGTGTGCGAACGCCCGTCCTGTTCGCTGGTGATCGCGATCCGCCGGAGCGTCGCCGCGCCGTCCATGGCCGATCTGTCTTCTTCCACGATATTGATGCGCTGGAAGGCGGCGTTCCCCGGACGGCGGCCGTACACGTATGTCCGGAAGCTCTCGAGAATCTCGGCCCGGCGCGCCGCCCACTGTTCCGGTGTCTGCACGAGCGTGCCGTCGGCGAAGCGCAGCGGGTCGGGGAGCGTGTACTCAGGGATCGCCTCTTCCGTCCAGATGTGCTGCGGTCGCTGCTGGGTCCAGCGCGCGATCACTTCCGGGTCCGCCTGCCATCCGCCTTCCTGGGCCGCCAGCTCCGGCACGAAGCCCAGCACCAGTATCGACATCGCCATCCGCCTGAAGATCGGGTTGCACGCGCTCGCCATCGAAGGCCTCCGGTTCGAGTGAGAACGACGGAAAAGCTGTGTCGCCCGGGCCGCCAAGTCAAAGGTCCGGTGCAGAACCTCTGGCGGCATACCCCATTGCCCCGCTCCTCTCGACACTGAATACTGAAAACTCAGCGCTGAACGCTAGACTGAACACTGAACAATCCGCCTTCGTGCGCATTCGCGGGATCTGTCGCGCCTCATTCGCCTGGGACATCGGGCTCAGCATCGATCTGGCCCGCGCAGAGGAGCGGCTACCCATCTCGAAAAACCGGGTCGTCCTGCGGCACCGCGGCCGTGCGTACCCGATGGACACCAGGGTCCTGCCGCTGCGGCTCTCGCTGCACCGGGACCCGGTCCAGGTTGGGGCGCGCCACACCTCGCCGAGGGTCGAGGTCGTTCTATTCGACTACGGCGCGGTGAGCATCGCGTATACGATCGAGCTGGATTGTGATCTCACCGAGCTGCCCGAGCTCTCCGACATCCTGTACGATCACCCGGGACTCCATATCGACGCACGCGCCACGGCAGAGCAGCTCCTGGCCATGCTCGACGATGCGGTCACTCGCCCCGGGATCGCCCCGGTCGTCGAGGACTACGTCGTGTTCCACCTGGACGGCGCCGGGATGGATGGGCCGCTGTCCGCACTCTGGGAAGACCACGCCGACGTGGTGGCCGCCGCGCTCCGCTCGGCGACGGAGCCGCTGTCACCCGACGAGGTTGCCGACGCCCTCTCGCTCCGCGTGTCCTACGGCGTCGGCGATGTGGTCATCGTGGACTGGTTCGCCGCCATTGTCGTGGGTCCGGAGATGGAAGACGAGATCGCCGTCCTGGAGTTCGCGACGGTCGAGCTGCTGGAGCTGCGGATGCTCGACCGGCGGCTGGACGACGACCTCGACGCCGCGTACGAGCTGCTCCGCGCAGGAACACCGCCACGCTGGAAGCTGTTTCCCGGCGGCGCCGGCGTCGCCCGCGTCGCCACGCTGCAGACGGACGCGGCCATGGTGCTGGAAGGCGCCACCAACCCCGCCAAGCTCCTCGGCGACCAGTATCTCGCCCGAATGTACCGGCTCGTCGCCATGCGATTCCACCTGGCGGAATGGGAGGCGGCAGTCGACCGCAAGCTCTCCACACTCGACTCCGTCTATCAGAAGCTCGCAGACGCGGCGGCGACCCGGCGACTCGAGACGCTGGAGTGGATCATCATTCTGCTCATCGCGGTGTCCATCGCGGTGTACTTTCTGCCGTGAACGGCAGAGGGCAGAGCTGGGGCGAGGGCCAAGGCCAGTACTCTACGTCGTCGAGGGTTGGTGCCCGGGGGGGGGAGGACGGTTCGCGGAAGTGGGGACATGCTGCGTGGTAACGGCCCTGGGAACCTTCGCCTTCGCCCGGAGGACAGCACTTCGCGACGACGGTCATTGGCCCTGGCCCTAGCCCTGGCCGTATGCCGCTACCGGCAATTCACCGCCGACGGGTCCGTCGCAATGAGGCGGTAGTTCCGCGCGGCCAGCGTCGCGCCGGCGCTCTCGAAGTAGCCCATCCAGAAATCCCGGACGGCCACGCCGCCGGGGGTCGTCGCGTCAGCGCCGACCACGACTACGCACACGCCGGCGAGTGCCGGTAGCAACCCGGCGCGACTCTGCGCCACGAGCCAGGTG
>DATMSC010000076.1:0-13076 GCA_035565595.1 Longimicrobiales bacterium
CCCAACCGTCTATGTTGTACAGCTCGCGGGAATCTTCGATCGTCCAGCTCATTTCGCAGTGACCCTGGCGGGCGAGACGTGTGCCCGGAGAGAGATGGTCGGCAAAACGGAGCAGCCCGTCACCGCGTGACGGGCCATCCGGTTGGATCGGCATTGCAGCCGGCGCACCCGGAACGGGTGTGCGCCGGCCGCGAAAACCGTGTACATCCTTATCGGGCGCGTTGTTCGATAGGCGTGTAGGATCGCCTGTCCGCACCCACGTAGATCTGTCGCGGTCGCGCGATCTTTTGCTCGGGATCCTCGAGCATTTCCTGCCACTGGGCCAGCCAGCCGGCCACGCGCGGGATGGCGAAGAGGACGGGAAACATGTCGAGCGGGAACCCCATCGCCTCGTAGATGATGCCCGAATAGAAATCCACGTTCGGGTACAGCCTGCGGCTCACGAAGTATTCGTCCTCGAGCGCGATGCGCTCCAGCTCCATGGCCACGTCGAGCAGCGGGCTGCTACCGGTCTCCGCCAGGACCTCCCTGGCCATGTTCTTGAGGACACGGGCCCGCGGGTCGTAGTTCTTGTAGACCCGGTGGCCGAAGCCCATCAGCCGGAACTCGCCGGCCTTGGCTCTGCGCACGTATTCGGGGATGCGTTCCTTCGTCCCGATCTCACGCAACATGCGGACGACCTGCTCGTTCGCGCCGCCGTGGAGCGGACCCCACAGCGCGGCGGAGGCGGCTGCCACCGCCACGTAGGGATCGGCGTGCGAGCTGCCCACGTTCCGCATCGTGTTCGTGCTGCAGTTCTGCTCGTGATCCGCATGCAGGATGAAGATGACGTCGAGCGCGCGTTCGAGCGTCGGGTTCGGCTCGTACTTCAGCTCCGTCATCTTGAACATCATGTTCAGGAAGTTCCCGGTGAAGCTGAGGTCGTTGTCCGGGTAGACGTACGGCAGACCCTTGCGGTGGCGGTAAGCGAAAGCGGCGATCGTCGGCAGCTTGGCGATGAGACGGTGGATCTGGACGAGCCGCGTCGCCGGATCGGCAATGTTGCGCGCTTCGGGATAGAATGTGGATAGCGCCGCGACGGTGCTCACCAGCACCCCCATCGGATGCGCGTCGTACCGGAAGCCATCCATGAACTTCTTGATACTCTCATGGATGAAGGTGTGGTAGGTGATCGCGCGCGTCCAATCCTGGAGCTGGGTCGTCGTCGGCAGCTCGCCGTGCAGGATCAGGTAGGCCACTTCGAGGAAAGAGCTCTTATCCGCGAGCTCCTCGATGTCGTAGCCGCGATAGCGGAGGATCCCCTTCTCGCCATCGATGAACGTTATCGCGCTGCGGCACGACGCAGTGTTCATAAACGCCGGGTCGTAGCTCAGCAGCCCGAAATCGTCGGCGTGCGCTTTCATGTCGCGCAGCCGGATTCCCGGTATGGCCGAGCCGTACTCCGGGTACGTGCCGTAGGTGATGGGCAGCTCGAACTGCTGCCCCGTCCGGTTGTCCGTGATGGTCAGGGTATCCGCCATGGCTTCCTCTGCGCCGGGGGACATCTTCTGCCAGGGGCGCGTGGTCGGCAGGCCGGGCTCACCGCAGCCGGAACCCCGGCCGGCGACGACTCCTCGCCGGGCGGGGGCAGCGCGCTGGCCCCGCCACTTCGTTCAGCGACTCAGAAATGTAGGGTTACGGGGGGCGCGCGCAACCGCGGCGTGCGCTGCGGACCGTCGACCGGCCGGACCCGCTTCGGTGAAAGCTCCGGGACCGGACGCGCGACGTCGAGAGGGGCCAAAGGGAGTGGCATGCGCGCCTTGCGCGTTGACGTTATCTTTTTCATGCCAGTACCATACACGTGTTCAGGATTGGCACCTCGATGACGAATTCAAGCGACGATATCGGGACCGGCGCGCGGGTGATCGACGGGTCGGCTCGGAGCGAAGGAGCGGCGGAGGCGGCCGCATCGGTTACGACATCCGCCGGCCAGACCGGCCCTGACGCGTCGGCTCCCGCTGGCGTGCCGTCGGCATACGCGATCGAGGTCGCGTGGCAGGGGGGACGCGAGTTCCGCGGTGGGCCGGAAGGAGGCCCGACGCTCATCATCGATGGGAGCCGTACTGTTGCGCCGAGCCCGGTCGACACAGTGGTCGTGGCGCTCGCCGCGTGCTCGGCCATCGATGTCCTCAGCGTCCTGGAGAAGCGCCGGACGCCGGCGACCGATCTGAGCGTGCGCGCCAGCTTCTCCCGTGCCGCCACGCCGCCGCGCAGGCTCACCGAGGTGCACCTCGAATGGCGGGTCGGGACGACTTCCGAACGCCAGCACATCGAACGCGCGATCAGTCTTTCGATGGAGAAATACTGCTCCGTTTCGGCATCCCTCGCACCGGACACCCGCCTCACCTGGGCGCTGGTGGATGATTGACGCGTACATTGGCCGCACGCCGACGGTCCGGCTCGAACGCGTCGTCACCCCGGAGATGGCCGAGGTCTGGCTCAAGCTGGAAGGGCTGAATCCGGGCGGGTCGGTAAAGGACCGGACGGCGCTCGCGCTCGTGCTGGACGGCGAGCAACGCGGCAAGCTCCGGCCGGGCGGAACGATTGTCGAGCCGACCTCGGGCAACACCGGAATCGGCCTCGCGCAGGTCGCGGCCGCCCGTGGCTACCGGCTGATCCTGACCATGCCAGCATCCATGAGTGTCGAACGCCGGCGTACGCTCGAGGCGTATGGAGCCGAGGTCGTCCTCACCGACGCCGAGCGGCGGATGCTCGGGGCGATCGAGGAGGCGGAGCGGATCCGCGACCGGACCGGCGCGTACCTGCCGGATCAGTTTTCCAACCCCGCCAATCCGCGCATCCACTACGAGACGACCGGCCCCGAGCTATGGGAGGCCATGCGCGGGCGGATCGACGCATTCGTGTACGGGAGCGGCACGGGTGGCACGATCTCGGGCGTCGGCCGGTACCTCAAGGAACAGGATCCGCGGATCCAGGTCATCGCGGTCGAACCGGCGAGGTCGCCGGTGCTGTCGGGTGGCCAGCGCGGACAACACCAGTTCCAGGGGATGGGTCCCGGCTTCATTCCTGCCAACCTCGACCGCTCGCTCGTCGATCGTGTGATCACGGCGTGGGAGGAGGACGCGTTTCCGCTGGCCCGGCAGCTCGCGCGCGAGGAGGGGATCCTCGTGGGGATGAGTAGCGGAGCCATAGTCTGGGCGGCGCTCCAGGTGGCCCGCGAGCTGGGCCCGGGGCGCCGCGTCGCCGCAATATCGCCGGACACCGGCGCGAGATACCTGACCACCCCGCTGTTCGCGACGAACGGCACTACGGAGGACTGATGAGCGAAGGCATCGACATTCGGAGCACTGTGCCGGGACTGATCAATGCGTCGTGCCCCACGTCGGATGTCTATACCGGTGGCCAGCCCTCCCCGGATGAGATCGAGCGGCTCGCCGAGGCCGGGATCCGCACGATCGTCGACCTCCGTCCACCGCAGGAGCAGCGCGGATTCGATGAGGCGGCAGTCGCCGGGGCAGCCGGTGTCGAATACGTGTCGCTGCCGGTCACGTACAGCGGCATCCCCGGGGAGACCTTCGACCGGTTCCGCGAGATCATGAGGTCGGAGGAACGGAAGCCGTTCCTCGTTCACTGCCGGTCCGGCAACCGGGTCGGCGCGCTGCTCGTGCCGTACCTCATCCTGGACGAGGGCCGCACTCCGAACGAGGCGGTGCAGATCGCGATCAGGGCGGGGCTCGCGAGCCAGGCGCTCCTGAACATCGCGATGGCGTACGTGCAGCGGGTCGGGCGGCAGGAAGCCGGGAGCGAGTGACGTCGCTCGACGAGGCATCGCCAGCGGGCCTGCCATGTTGCGCACGCTGCGGGGATCCGGCCACCGGGGCGTCCCGTCCCTGAAGCGGCGGCGGGGCCCCCGGAGTTACATCCATGGGTATCCGAGAAGTGAGAGGCTGTGTGAAATACCTGGCCATTGCGGGCGCGGCGCTGGCGCTGTGTTTGGGCGTGACCGGGGCGGGCGTCGCGCAGACCGGCCGGCCCGTGCAGGTCGCCGTGAGCGCCGGCGTAATCCTGCCGACCGGTGACCTGGTCGAAAACGCCGACCCCGGATACCGGCTCGGCGCCGACGTGATCGTGCAACTCGGTTCCTCGCCGGTCGCCTTGCGTGCCGGCGCGGCGTACGACCGCCTGGCGCACGCGCACGAGCATCAGGACGGCGCGGAGGACGGCGGGTACAGGCAGGTCGCCGGGACGCTCGACGTTCTGTACCGGCTACCGGGCCTCATCGCAATGCCGTACCTGCTCGCCGGCGTTGGTGTTTTCGACCTGGACCAGCCCGCGGACCATGGATCGGGCGAGTCCCGGACCGGCGCTGGCTTCAATCTGGGCGTCGGCATCGATTTCCCCGTCGCCGGCAGGATTGCATTCCTCGAAGCCCGCTGGCAGCACGCGTCGATCGCGGGCGAGACCTCGCGGTTCCTGCCGCTGACCCTCGGCTTCCGCTTCTGAAACCCGTGTGCGCGCTCCGGCCGCCGATGGAGCGAAGCTGGCGCTGCAGTACGAACCGTCGGCGCGACGGCGTGGCGGACGACCGCACTTCCGAATGAGCGAAACTTCGGCGCTGGAGCTGTTCGCGGTTGCGGCGCCGGGCCTCGAACCGGTGGCTGCGACCGAGCTCGGAACACTCGGCATTCACGCCACCGCCGAACCCGGCGGCGCGCGCTGGTCGGGGCCGATCAGCGACGTCTTCGAAGCGAACCTCCGGCTGCGGACGGCCAGCCGCATCATCGCGCGCATCGCTCAATTCGACGCGCGCACCTTTTACGAGCTCGAGCGGCGGGCGCGACGTGTCCCGTGGGAGCGGTACGTCCCGCCCGGTGGAGCCGTGAGGTGGCGCGTGACATCGCACAAGTCACGCCTCTACCACGAAAGAGCCATCGAAGAGCGGCTCGCCGGAGCGGTAGCGCAGCGCGCTGGCGGCTTCGCCGCGCCAGCGGACGACGAGGCAGGCCAGCTCTTCGTCGTCCGGGTGCTGCGTGACCGGTTTACGGTGAGCGCGGATACGTCGGGCGAGCTCCTGCACCGCCGGGGCTACCGGCAGGCGGTGGCAAAGGCTCCGATCCGCGAAACGCTCGCCGCCGCGATGCTCCTGATTTCGGGATGGCGCGCCGACTCGTCGCTGCTGGACCCGTTCTGCGGTTCGGGAACGATACCCATCGAGGCGGCGCTTATGGCCCGGGGCGTGCCCCCGGGTCTGGCGAACCCGGAGCTTCGGCCCAGACACTATGCGTTCGAAAACTGGCCCGAGCATGACCCCATTCGCTGGCGAGCGTTCCTGGACCGCGCGCGCGAGCTGGTACGGCCCACGACCGGAACCAGGATACAGGGCTCCGACCGTGATGCGGGTGCCATTGCCGCGGCGATGGCCAACGCTGAACGGGCCGGCGTTGGCAGCGACATCGAATTCGAACGACGTGCCCTCTCGGCGGTGTCGCCGCCACCCGGCGAGGGCTGGCTGGTGAGCAACCCGCCGTACGGGGTGCGCATGGGCGAGCGCGCCAGACTCCGCGACCTGTACGCCGCTCTCGGGCATTTCGCCCGGCAGAGGCTCGCTGGCTGGACGATTGCGCTGCTGTCGGCCGACCGGCAGCTTGAAGGCCACACTGGGCTCTCCTTCGACGACGCTCTGGCCACGGTCAACGGCGGGATCCGTGTTCGCGTTGTGGTTGGCAGAGTTCCGGGGCACGCCGCGGCGTAGTGCCTCGACGACCGCGGCAACGGGCAGACGCCATACTCCGGTTCCGTCCGGCGGCGTCCGAGTGAAGTGCCGTGCCTCCTTCCCATTAGCGGGCATGTGGCGGTACATTCCGCCGCGCGCGCGATGCGTTCCAGCGCCCAACAAAACCAGATGCTTGCGCGTCAATCTATACAGTGAAGGACGGTGTGCACTGATATGGGCCGGCGCGGAGGATCCAGGGAGTCGTCTATGTTTCGTCGCTACGCGATCTTACAATATTTCTTGCTGGCATTGCTCTGGCCCGCCGGCGCGATGGCGCAGCAGGCTGACGTGATCACGGGGCGTGTGGTGGACGAAGACGGCAACCCGGTGGTAGGGGCGCGCGTCCAGGTCACTTCCGTTGATACCGAGATCAGCTTCACTCGCCTCACCGACGCTCAGGGCCGGTATCTCATATACTTCCCCGATGGCGGCGGCATTTACATCCTGCGCATCAGCCAGTTCGGGATGGAGGACTATGTTCAGCCCATCGTCCGGGTGGGTTCGGAGGAATTGCTCCTCACCAACGTGACGATGCGGCGCCAGACGTTCGTCCTCGAGGAACTCCTGGTCGAGATCGAAACAGGCCTGTCACAGGACGGCGCGGGGGCCCAGGGAACATCACTGACGCAGGAAGACCTCCTCAGCCTCCCGCTCGAAAACCTCGATCCCGCAACCGTCGCGCTGCTCGCGGCTGGCGTGATAGCGACAGATCCGGATGAGGACGGCAACATCAGCTTCTCCGTCGCGGGGATGAGCAGCGATCTCAACCAGATCACGCTCGATGGCGTGAGCATGGGTGAGGAACCGTTCGGCGTGCCGGAAGAGGGGATCCGCCGGGTCGACGTCTCGACCAGCTCCTTCGACGTCGCCCAGGGCGGCTTCGCCGGGGGGCAGGTCCGCGTTACGACCGCCCGCGGCAACAATCAGCAGCAGGGGTCGCTCACCTATCGGTTCGACGACTCGAGCCTCCAGCTCAGGGCGACGCCGACGACCAACAACTTCACGCGGCACAACATCGGCGGCTCGTACAGCGGACCGATCATTCAGAACAAGCTGTTCTACAACGTGTCGTTCCAGCTCCAGCGCAACCAGAACTACAGGTACGCGCTCACGGGCGGCGACAGCGAGTCTTCGCAGCGCACGGGCATCGCCGAGGATTCGATCGCGCGCTTCTTCTCGATCCTCGAAGCATACGGCGCTTTCCCGACCCAGGGTCAGACCGGTGCGTACACGAACCTGACCAATGATATCCGGCTCCAGACCCGGCTCGACTGGACCATCGTCCAGAACAACTTCTGGAGCCACTCGCTCTCCGCGCGGCTGAACCTGAACCTGAACGATCAGGACAAGGCGCGGATCAATACGTTCGACCTGATGCAGCACGGCGGCGAGATGGACCGGAACCAGCGCCAGGCCGTGCTGAACCTGACTTCACGTATCGGGAACGCGTGGACCAACACCTTCGACCTGTCGTACCAGTACAACTGGAACGACGCGCTCCCGTACGTCGAAATGCCGGAGGCGCAGATCCGGGTCACGTCGGAGTTCGAGGATGGTACCCGCAGCAGCGGCAACCTCGTGTTCGGCGGTAACCGGGCAATGCCGACGGAGGCCAAGAGCACGGTCTTCCGGATCTCCGACGAGGTTTCGATCGTGCGCCCGCTCTTTGGTGACCAGGTGCACCGCATCCGGTTGGGCGCGTCGTACGAGACCAGTACCAACGTCGATCGGTCGACGCAGAACCTCTTCGGCTCGTTCCGTTATGCCTCGCTCGCCGATTTCGAGGCGAATCGTCCCGACCGTTTCGAGCGGACGCTCACGGAGCGTGAGTCCGAGACCGGGCGAATCACCGGCGCCGTGTTCTTCTCCGACACGTGGCGCGTGAGCCAGCCGCTCGAGATCACGCTCGGTCTGCGCTGGGACTACTCGGCTCTCCAGGAGCGGCCCGAGTACAACCCGGCCATCGAAGCGCTTTTCGGCAGGCGCACCGACGTTGTCGCCAGCTCGGCGGCCTGGAGTCCCCGGATCGGCTTCAACCTGAATCTGCCCAGTCAGGGCCGTAACAGGTCGTCGATCACCGGCGGTATCGGCTATTACGCCGGTCGCGCGCCGACCAACATCTACTCGACGGCCATTCGCCAGACCGGTCTGCCCAACGCCGAGATCACGCTCCAGTGCATCGGCGACGCAGTGCCGGTTCCCGACTGGCATGCGTACCTGGAAGACCTGAGCAACGTCCCGGACACCTGCGCCGACGGCGACGTGGCCACAGCGCCGGGCTCGTCCCAGCGCGCCCCGACCGTCACGGTCGTCGCACCCAATCAGTCGGCTCCGGGGTCGCTCCGGTTCGAGCTGGGCCATTCGCGCACGCTGCCACTCGGCTTCTCGGCGAACCTGAACTACCAGTATTCGATCGGCAGCGGGCTGTGGGGCTACCGGGACATCAATCTCAATCCCGCGTCCGAGACGATCGTGGACGGCAGGCCATTCTTCGGCGATCCGGCCGAGATCAGCGCCCGGACAGGTGCCGTCTCCATGGTCAGCTCGCGGCTCTACCCGGAGTTCGCGCAGGTCTATGAGGTGACTTCCGGGCTCAAGTCCACGTCGCACCAGTTCACCGCGCGGCTGAACGGCACGCTTCCGCCGGGGATCAGGGCGAACATCACGTACACGCTCGGTTTCGCGCGCGATCAGGGTTCGGGTTCGCTCCAGGCCGCGACGACCGCCGGGAACCCCAACATTCCCGAGTGGGGGACCGCGAGCAACGACCGCCGGCACAGCGTGAACATATCGCTCACGTACGCGGTGACCGGGTCGCTCGAGCTCTCGGCGACTACCCGGCTGCAGTCCGGTACGCCGTACACGCCGCTGATCAATCGCGACATCAACGGCGACGGGCTCCGGAACGACCGCGCCTTCGTCTTCGATCCGTACGACCCGTCGACGGACCCGGCGCTGGCCGAGGCGATGATGCGCCTCCTCGACAACGTCTCGCCTGGCGTGCGCGAGTGTCTGACGTCGCAGTTCGGGCAGATCGCGGCGCGCAATAGCTGCCGCAACGGGTGGACGCAGTCGCTGAGCATGCGCGCCAACTTCCGGCCGGAGCTGCCTGGCCTCGGTCGCCGGCTCACGATCACGGCCGACTTCAACAACGTCCTGACCGGGCTGGACCTCCTGCTCCACGGTCGCGACGGGATGAAGGGCTGGGGCGAGGGTCAGCGCGCCGACGCGAACCTGCTCACCGTCCGAAGCTTCGACCCGGTGGCCAATGCGTTCGTCTACGAGGTCAACGAGGCCTTCGGCCAGGACAACCGCGGGCCCAACTCGTTCCGCAACGCGTTCTCGATCAACCTCTCCGGCCGTCTGACGATCGGCGGCGGCGCCAACGCTGCCCGCCCCTTCGCGACGGGTGGTGGCGCCGGTGGTGCCGGTGGCAACTTCGGCGGCGCGGCCGGCGGACAGAACCGCGGCGGCAACCAGCCGCAGAACAACGGCGTGCAGCTCCCGCAGCTCATTGCCATGCTCTCGTCCGGCGGCGAGGCGACGGACCACACGTGGGTCGTGGACTCGCTGCTGTCGAACCCCGTCCGCCGTATCGTCGGTCTGGCTGACGTTCTCGGCATCGCGGCCGATGACGCCGCGTGGCTCACCGCCCTCGCGGACTCGCTGCAGATCCAGCTCGACTCGCTGCGCGAACCGCTGTCGGCCGGTATCGCGGCCATTGCGGGTCCAGCGCTCAGCAGCGGCGGCAACGTCCTCGGCCAGAACGCCGGAGGCGCGGGTGGCGCGCTCCAGCAGCAGTTCAACAACGATATCCGGCCGCATCTCACGACCGCGAGAGAGCGCCAGACCGCCGCGGTGCGGCAAGTCCAGGCGCGGCTCTCGGCCGAGCAGTGGGCCGGCGTCCCGCAGGCGATTCGCGCTCTGACCGAACAGGGCCAGGGCGTAGCTCGCGCCGGCGCGCCGAACCCGGCGGCCACGATCGACCGCATCCTCGCCAACCCGGTCGCGGCGATGATCGACCTCGCAAGCATTATTCAGCTCAACGAGCAGCAGGTCGCCAGCCTGCGCGCGCTCTCCGACTCGCTGCAGGTCCGGCTGAATGCGCGTCGCGATGAGCTCGGACAGCGCTTCGACAACGTGCCCGCGGCCGAACAGGCCCGCATATTCCAGCAGATCCAGCCGGAGCTCGAAGCCGGGCGCCAGGAGGTCCGTGAAGCGCTGCAGGCCGCGCAGGCGATCCTGACCGCCGAACAGTGGGCGCGTGTGCCGCAGCAGATCCGCGACCCCTACACCGAAACCTCCCGGCCGGCCAATGCTGGCGGACAGCAGAACGGCCAGCCGAACGGTCAGCAGAATCGTCAGAACCAGTAGCGGACCTGGTTGGACTCAGCCGCTCGAGGTGAAGACCGCGCGACCGCGACCTGCGGCGCGCGGTCTTCGCGTTTCTGAACGCTGCGAGCGTGCCGCTGACGTCTCGTAGGCGCTGCACCATTCCCTCTGACCCACCGCCTTTCATCCGGTTCAATCGCAATGCCCATCCGCGGCATGTCGCCGCGACATGCGGCTGATCTCCCTCTCGCCCTGCACGGCTCCCCATGCCCGCCCGAGCGCCCCTGGTCGCGTGCCGTGGGGGGGCGTGCAGGGCTGCGGCCGGGTGAGTCTCCGGCTCCATGCCGCGCCGCTACCGGCGTCATCCGCAACCCGGCCTCTTGCGCACGCCATGTCCGACGGCTGTCGCGGATCCTGGTGGCGCGCGGCGTACATCAACAACGTGACATCGAGCCACGTTTCGGCGGACGATAGGTCGCGAATGTCCGTTATATCGTGTCGGGTGTCATTCGGAAAGCTGCCGTGTGTGCATGTTTCCATTGACAGTGTGCAAACGCCGTCGTACCTTGTGCGGTGCGGTGGCAAGGGTCGCCGCTCGGTGGCGGACGCAGTAGGGAGCGACTGCGCCGGGAGAGCGTTTCGATGACAAACGGTGAGGGGAACCATGAAGAAGAGCCTGATCCTGGCCGCTACGGTCGGTGGATTGTGCGTGGGTGGCGTACCTGCAGCGGCGAACGCGCAGGTTACTCTGGACGCGGAGGCGGCTCTGCTGTCGAGCTACGTGTGGCGGGGATTCGAGCTCGCTGACGGTGTGTCGGTGCAGGCGTCGCTCACGCTGGGTCTCGGCAGCAGCGGTTTTTCGTTGAATGTCTGGGGATCGGCGGCGCTGCAGGACCGTGACGCCCTGGAGGCGGCGGACGAGCTGGACTTCACGTTGAATTACGACGGTGCGATCGGTGAGTCGGCCGGGTTCTCGCTCGGGTACATCCAGTACACCATCCCGAACGCCCCGGAAGGCTACAAGCACACCGAGGAGTTCTACGCGGCGCTTGGACTCGGCAGTGTCCTCGCTCCGTACCTCTTTGCCGCTTACGACTTCGGGTTGACGGATGGTCTATACTTGAGCGCCGGTGTTGCTCCTGAAATCGCCCTGGGTGAATCCGCCGCCCTGGCACTGGATGGGCTGGTCGCGCTGAGTGACTACGTGGACGGCTTCGCCTTCCACCACGTGCAGGCGACGGCCTCCGTCGGATTCGCGGCGGGAGCGTTGACGATCACACCTACCGCCGGGTTCAGCTATGCCGCCGACGAAATCAACGCGGACAACTCCGGTTTCTGGGCCGGTGTGGTAGTGGGTCTGTCGTTGTATTGACGTGCGCGGCACCGGCCACGGCGCCACGGGAGGATCCGAGAGCCGGGCACCTCGCACCCCGCGGTGGGCGTGAGGTGTCCGGCTCTCTCAGGCCGGGCGGCTTCTGCCATGCAGATTTCGCCCGGCATAGCATTACCCGGGCGATTCCCTCCTCGACACAACACACTCCCGCTGCCAGCCATTCTGTGGACACACTCGGGGCGGGCCCTTCGCGGGCATACCCCGCGACCCACGAGCGCGCCTGGATCGCGTCGTTGCTATCGGGCATGGCGGATTCTGCAGCCGCTCCGGTCAGGGATCCGGAGAACGCGTTGAACGTGTGAGCGGCGCGCGCGGTGTGCGGATCCGGATGCACACCTCCACCAGGCAGGTTGCAGCACGCCGCCGTCGACGACCATGCTCGCGCGTCAGCGGCCGATCGGATCGCTGACTCATTCGGCATAGCTGCGCTTCACGCGTCCCTTCCGGCGACGTGCTGCGTCAAGAGTATGTCGCATCGCGCCGTGACAGGCGCATTCGGCACCAACGGGACAATGGCTTGCCTGAGCAAGCCAGCTCCCGAGCGGGGCTGATTGGGCCGAAAGCAGGACCCCGAGCCCTGGACGACGCGCCACCCCCTCGTCTTACGACCGCCTTTGGCGGCACTCAGTGCACCGGCCGCGCTGCCGTGCATCATTGCAAGAAGCGCCTATTGCGCTCCGGTTCGGGTGGCCGACGGGTGTGTGGAGCGTTGAGTCTTGCCCTGTGCTGGAGTCGCGGTCTCGAGCAGGAACGAGATATCGCTACGTGTGCGCGGGGAAAAGCCAGCGGCCGGCCGGACACAGGGTCCGGCCGGCCGCTCGGCTCTGCGCCGCGGGGCGAAAGAACCGCTACTTGGTTGGAACCGTGGCCGCGAAGCGCGCGACCTCTGCGGCGGGGATCACCACGCTCTCGCCGACTCGCCGGCCAGTGGCGACGGGGAGCGTGGCGAGGTCGCCACCGTGGTAGGCGCTTTCGCCATGCTCGCTGAGGTCGATACCGGCCAGCTCGTCGGCCAGCGACACGCGGAGACCGGCGACGACCCGCACGACCGCGATGACACCCGCCGTGGCGACGGCCACGAACGCGATCGTTGCGAGGACGGCGATCACCTGAACGACGACCAGGCTCGGATTACCGTACAGGAGGCCGTCAGCACCATTCGGGTTTACCGTGGTGGTCGCGAAAACGCCCGTGAGGACTGCGCCCACGATGCCGGCCACACCGTGGCAGGCGAAGACGTCCAGCGAGTCATCCAGCGACGAGCGGGCCCGGACCTGAATCGCTACGAAGCTCGCGACCGCGGCAAGACCACCGATCGCGATCGACGAGAGCGGGGTGACGAATCCCGCGGCGGGCGTAATGGCGACCAGCCCGGCCACGATCGCCGTAGCCGCACCCACCGCCGTCGAGTGTCCGCTCTTGAGCAGCTCGAGCACCATCCAGACCGCCAGAGCTGCCGCCGGAGCGGCAAAGGTCGTCACGAAGGCGTTGGCCGCCACCCCGTCAGCGGCAAGTGCCGAACCGGCGTTGAAGCCGAACCAGCCGAACCAGAGCAGTGCCGCGCCCAGGAGCGTCATC
>DATMSC010000077.1:0-12384 GCA_035565595.1 Longimicrobiales bacterium
CTCGAGTCGCACTGCCGGCAGCTCGCCGCGGAGCTCGCCCCGCTCGGGATCACCGTCAACGCCCTGCGCGGCGGTGTCACGGACACGCCCGCACTGCGCAAGATCCCCGGCCACGAGAATCTCATCGAGGCGGCACAGCGGCGGAACCCGTCCGGCCGCCTGACCACGCCGGAGGACGTGGCGGCGGCGCTCGTCGCGCTGAGCCGGCCCGAGACCCGGTGGGTCACCGGCAACGTGATCAACGTCGACGGCGGCGAGGATATCGTCGGATAGCTACGCGGATAGCGCGTTCTCGATCGCGTCGAGGGCGAAGTCGAGCTGGTCGCGGGTGATGGTCAACGGCGGCGTGACGGCTAGCACGTTCGCCGCCGGGCCCTCCGCGAGGAGGATCACGCCCTGACGCAGGGCGTCGCGGACCACGCGCGCGGCGGTTTCCGTGGCCGGCCGCTCCGGCTCTCCGGGTGCCACGAGCTCGACACCGAGCATGAGGCCCACGCCGCGCGTATCTCCTACCACGTCGAACCGATCGCGCCAGGAACGCAACCGCGCTTCGACATACTCCCCCAATTCGGCGGCGCGCGCGACCAGCCCGTTCCGCTCGATCTCCTCTAGCTGCGCCAGCGCCGCGGCGCAGGCAATCGGGTTTCCGAGGAACGTGCTGGTGTGGATGGCCTCGCCCGTGGAAGGTGGCCATGCGTCCATGACGGACGGCGAGCCAATGAGTGCGCTGAACGGGAGTGCGCCGGTCAGCGCTTTCCCCACCACGAGCAGGTCCGGCACGACGCCAGCGTGTTCGAGCGCGAACCAGCGGCCCGTCCTGCCGAAGCCCGTGTAGACCTCGTCGAAAACCAGGACGATCCGCTCGCCGTCGCACAACTCCCGCAACCCCTGCAGGAACGCCGGCGAGGGGACCAGGATCCCGCCCCGGCCCTGGATCGGCTCCACGATGATGGCGCCGATCGGCGCTTCGCTGGATTCTGCGTCGCGCAGCAGCTCTCTCACCCTGGCCAGCGACCCGGCGGCCGCGACGTCGGGATCGGGCGACGGCGCGGGATAGGGAGCGAAGCGGACACCACCGTAGAGCTGTGGAGAGAACGGCTTGCGGAATTCCGCGCGCCAGGTCGCGGCCAACGCGCCGTAGGTGAGGCCGTGGTACGCGCCGGTGAACGCCAGGATCCCCGGCCTGCCGGTCCGGAGCATTGCGGTCTTGAGCGCGGCTTCGACGGCTTCCGCGCCGGAGCTGGCGAGGATCGTGACACCCAGCGGATCGGGGGCAACGGCCGCGAGTCGCTCGAGCAGCTCGACCTTGACGCGCGTCGGGTACACGTCGCCCAGACCGTGCGGCAGCGTTGCCGCCTGGCGCGCAATGGCGTCGGTGACACGCGGGTTCGCGTGCCCCGCCGCGGCAACGCTGAATCCCGCCGTCAGGTCGATGTAGATGTTGCCGTCCGCGTCGCGGACGTTCGCGCCCCTCGCCGCCTCCCAGAAGATCGGCGGCGATTCGCTCCCGGAGATGTTGCGGCATTCGACGGCGGCGATGCGGCGAGCCAGCGCTCGGGACGCGGGGCCCGGGACTGGACCGCTCATGCTCGGCAGCTGCCGACCGAACTCGTTGCTCACCACTCCGCTCCGCCTGTCGAACGCTGGACCACGCCTTGCACCATCGAAGATGTGAGGGGACACCCCGGACGCGTGCCGAGCGATGGGCGCCCGGACCCCCGGCTCGATCTCCGAAAGATGGGAGGGCGGATGCCTGGACGCGAGATGGAGGGTGACAACCGCTACCGACGGGTCAGAGCCCGGAAAGCGCGGAAGACAGGGAAACGCGCGAGCGAAATCGGGGCGACGCTCGGGGCATCCAAACAGCGGAAGCACCTGTCCGAAGAGCCGCACGCGGTCAAGGTGCGCACCATACGCGAGGGCAAGCAGAAGGTGATCCGCGAAAACTCGCCGGAACCCCGCCCCGGAAGCCGCGACTGAGAGGCGACCTCCGGTGGCGCGCCGAGACTCTCACGCGATTCTCCCGACCGCGGCACTTCCCGCGCTGGTCCTGGTCGCGACAACCCTCGCCGGGGGCTGCGGATCGCCGCCGGCGCGTGAGAACGAGGCGATGCCGGCGTCGGAGCAAAGCGCTCCGGCCGGCGCATCGGTCGTGGACGCGCTCGCTGCCGGCACGATTGCCGATCCGGCCCAGGCGGCCATGCCGCAGGAGATCCACTACGACCTGACCGCTTACGACTGGTACAGGCGAGGCGAGCCCCTCGTCCACCAGTCGCGCCCATACCGCCCCGTCGGACCACCGGTGCCCACACCGGAGCAGCCGCTCGAGCTCGCCGGCCGCTACGGCGGCGTCACCTACTACATCGTCTCCGGTACGGCACAGCCGCAGGATACCCTGTACGTCCCCGTGTTCGAAGGCTACTGGCTGCGGTTCGCCGTCCAGTAAACCCGCGCCCGAGCCCGCTCCCGATCACCGCAGCAGCGGTTGAGGCCAGGCGCATTGTAAATCCCGGGTCGCTGCCCCGGGCTCCAACGAGCCCTGGAGCATCCCCCGGGATGACGGAAACATGCGGTTGTTCCGGAGAAAGACCACCGCCCCCGTGGAAGCCCGTGCGGGAACCCGGATGTATTCGCGCCCTCGCGGGGGCCCGCGCACGCGGAAACGGCAGCAGGTGACGACTGTAGCCCGGGCCCTCGCACCGTACCCATTAGCCCTAGCCTTAGCCCTAGCCCCAGCCCTATTTCGTCCTATGCCGTTCCGTGCCACTCCTTTTCGGCGTGTCCGGCGCGGTGGTTCTCCAGGCGGGCGAGTACGAAGAGCAGGTCGGAGAGGCGGTTGAGATAGATGATGATGTCGGGCTCGACCGGGTCTACTGCCGCGAGCGCTACGACTCGCCGCTCGGCGCGCCGGCAGACCGTTCGAGCGAGGTGGAGCGTCGCGCCGCCGGCGCTTCCACCGGGAAGGATGAACGAACGGAGCTCCGGCAGCGCCGCTCCTCCCTCGTCGATCCACTTCTCGAGGGTGGCGATGCGATCCGCGGGGAAATCAGGCAGTTGCGGCCGCCGCCGCCCGGGCTGCTGCTCCGGCGCGGCCAGATGCGCGCCGATCACGAAGAGATCCGGCTGGATCGACTCCAGCCTGTCGCGTACCGCCGGGTCGGCGACGAAAGTCAGCGCCACGCCGAGGACAGCGTTCAGCTCGTCGACCTCGCCGTACGCCTCCACGCGGGGATGCGACTTGGGAACGCGGCCACCGCCGAGCAGCCCGGTCTCGCCGCGATCCCCCGTTTTAGTATAGATCCGCATCCCGCCACCCGCTCACAGAAAAACGACTGTCCGAATTGCATCCAGCGACGCGGGGTCGCGGGCACCGCAGGGAAGCCTGCGCTCGCCACGACCCCGTCACCGAGCGCTGAAAACTGAACACCGAAAACAGAAATACTTCGCTACGCCCACCCCTCGAGCCAGCGCCGCTCGAGTTTCGTGGTACCCGGCACGGCGACAGGCGGCACCTCGAGGGGGCCGAACCGGATCTCGGGTGGCATGAGGTCCTGATCGGCGGCGAGCATCTGGTCCCACGTCACCTCGGCGCCGGTGTACGCCGCCTCGCGCCCCATGATCGCCGTCAGGGTGGACTCGGCGACCTGCCTCAGCTCGTTGATCGGCTGGCCTGCGCGGATGCTCGCCACGAGGTCCGCGTGCTCCTGGACGTACGCGTTGGGATCATCACCGTCGTACTCGTAGACCAGCGTGCCATCCAGCCGCTCGATCCGGGTCTCGGCGTTGGTACGGCCGTTGGTGCCGAAGAAGCGCTCGCCCACGAACCCGGCGGTGCCGTCGACCTGGCGGGCCATGCTCATGATGTGGACGCCATTCGGATACTCGAAGTCGACGGCGAAATGGTCGTAGATGTGCCCGAACTCTGGCGCCGTCCTCGACTGCCGGCCGCCCATCCCCACCGCGCGGATCGGGTGTGTCCCCATGACCCAGTTGGCCACGTCGATGTTGTGGACGTGCTGCTCGACAATGTGGTCGCCGGAGAGCCAGGTGAAGTACAGCCAGTTCCGGATCTGCCACTCCGTGTCGGACCATTCGGGCCGTGGCGCGTTGTGCCAGAGTCCCGCCTGGTTCCAGTAGACCTGACCACCGGTGATCTCGCCGATGGCGCCGTCGTGGATCCGCTCGATCACGGCGCGGTAGCTCAGGTCGTGGCGCCGCTGGGTACCGGCCACGATGGCGAGACCCTTCTGGAGCGCCAGCTCGTACGAGGCGAGGACGGAGCGCACGCCGGCGGCGTCGACGGCGACAGGCTTCTCCGTAAAGATGTGCTTGCCGGCCTCGACCGCGGCGGCGATGTGGAGCGGCCGGAAGCCGGGCGGCGTCGCCAGGATCACCAGGTCGATGTCCTGCTCGAGAACCCGCTGGTACGCGTCGAAGCCGGTGAAGACCGAGTCTTCCGTCACCCTGAACTTCGAGGCGAAGTCCTCGTCGCGCTGGGCTACCTGGTTGAGGTTCCGGAGCGCCTGCTCGAGCCGGTCGGGGAAGAGGTCGCCGATGGCGACGATCTCGACGTCCGTGTTCGCGCGGCAGTGGTCGCGGATCGCGCCGCTCCCCCGCCCGCCGCAGCCGATCACGCCCACGCGGATCACGTCTGCGCGGCGAGTCCCGCTGGCCATCAGGCCGCCGGGAAGGACGAGCGCAGCCGTCGCCGCGGCGGCCGTCGTGTGCACGAATTCGCGGCGCGTGAAGTGGCGCCCGGCATTCGCTTTCATGCTCAACCTCCGGTTCCGGGTAACGGTCCGGGCTCCCGCACGACGCGGAAGCCGACGAACGGTCCATCCGAGAGCCACCAGCGGCTGCTCGGGAGCTGCGGGTCCCGCTCGGTCCACGAGGGGTCCTGTTCTGCGCGTGCGCCGGCCGCGACTTCGGCCTGCGGGCTCCGGAACGAACCGCCCCGCGTCACGGGCGAGCCATCGTCCGAGACTACCCATTCGGCGACATTGCCGAAGAGGTCGTAGAGTCCAAGCGCATCCGGTTCGCGGTCGGCGACGGCGTGCGTCCTGCCGCCCGCGTTCCCCGCGTGCCAGGCGATCTCATCCGCCCGCTCCGCGGACATGGGCAGGCCGCCCGCGGCCAGCGTCGCCGCGTGCAGCCACTCCGCTTCCGTCGGCAACCGGTATCTGTGACCGGTCACCAGCGACAGCCACTCGCAGAAGGCTTCGGCGGCGGCGAGGGTCACGCTCATGGCGGGGAAGCCGGCGTGACCCCAGCCGTAGTCGGGCGTACCGTACGGCCTCGACGGGCGAGCCACGGCGTCCGCAGCCGGATCGACCGGCTCCGTCGCCAGCGACAGCGAGAAGATGTCGTACGCGTCCCAGGTGATCTCCGTCGCGCCGAACCAGAGCGGGCCGACTTCGACGGAAGTCGTCCCTGCAGGGCCGGTGACCTCGACTGTGCCACCGGGGACGGGTATCATCTCGAAGGAGACTCCCGTTCCCGGTATCGTCTCCCTGTACGGCGCCATGTCGGCGAGTCCCTGGCCCTGGCCGGTCGTCTGCGCCGACGCGACCGGAACGGCCGCGAAGAGCGCCGTCCAGACCATGGCCACGAGTCGCCAGTCGAATGTTTTCACTCCCGCGATTCGCACCGATCCGATCACTCCTGTCGACCGCTACACTTCTGGCGGCCCTTCTCTCTTCCTGCGCCACGTCGCCGCGGCCGGCGCCGGCGCGCTTCGAGTTCGTCGACATCCACATGGGGATGGATGTACGGCTGGTCCTCCACGCCGCCACTCAGCCCCGGGCAAACGCGGCCGCGGATGCCGCGTTCCGTCGGATCGCCGAGCTGGACGCCCTGCTGAGCGATTACCAGCCGGACAGCGAGGTACGTCGGCTCGAGGGGCGTCCGGGCGAGTGGATCCCCGTCAGCACCGACCTGTTCCGCGTCCTCACTGTTGCGCTCGATGTCGCGCGCGCCACCGACGGCGCGTTCGATCCCACCGCAGGTCCGGTCATCCGGCTGTGGCGCGATGCCCGACGGACCGGCGTCGCCCCCACCCCGGCCGAGATCGCCGCCGCTCTCGAAAACGTCGGCTGGAACCGCCTGGAGCTGGACAGTGCGCGCCAGTCGATCCGCTATGACGCGTCCGGATTCCAGCTCGATCTCGGCGGTGTGGCCAAGGGCTACATCCTCCAGCAGGCGCTGGCGACGCTGCGCAACCAGGGCGTCGCGAGCGCCATGGTCGAAGCCGGTGGCGACATCGTCGTCGGCGACTCGCCGCCGGGCCGCCCGGGCTGGCGGATCGCTACACCACTGGCCCCGCCCGGAATCGCGGAACGCGCGGCCAGTCTCAGCAACGCAGCCCTCGCCACCTCCGGCCCGACGGCGCAATCATTCGTCATCGACGGCGAACGCCGCTCCCACATCGTCGATCCCGGGAGCGGGCAGGCGCTGACCAGCCGCTGGGTCGGCACAGTCATCCACCCCGATGCGGCAGTCGCGGATGCGCTGGCGACGGCGTTGTCGGTCCTCGGCGAGGAGGGACCGGCGAAGCTCGGCGTCCATTTTCCCGATGCCGTCCTCTCGGTCCTACCCGCCCCGCCGGGGCTGCCGTGACCGGACGGCACAGGTGCTAGGGCTAAGGCTAAGGCTGAGGCTAGGGCTAATAGGTTCGCGGTGCAGTTGCCGGCGCGGTTGTAATCTGCCCCTGGCGGCCGGTTGGTGCGTCGCCGGAAGCCTCACCTCGCCAGCGGTCTGCCGTTCCGTCGGAGCATGCCCCCGCCCGGCAACGGGGCATTGACGGCGAATGCGCGGGGCCCGGCGAATTAGCCCTAGCCCTAGCCTTAGCCCCAGCCCTCGCCCTATGTCGTTCCTGGCCTATGCCGTCCTAAACCGTCGCGTGGACCGAGCACGCCTCGATGGCCTCCCTCAGCCCTTCTCGCGGGTCTTTCGTCGGAATGAACTCCTGGCCGACGTAGCCCTCATAGCCGATGTCGACGAGCGCCTGCATGATCGGGCCGAAGCGCAGCTCCTGCCCGTCGTCGAGCTCGCGGCGGCCCGGCACGCCGGCGACGTGCACGTGTCCAATGAGGTCGTTGCCGTACTCACGAATGCGGCTGATCACGTCGCCGTTCATGATCTGGACGTGGTACACGTCGAACAGGAGTTTCACGCGGGGTGAGCCCACGGCCCGTATGATGTCGGCGCAGTAGTCGATGTCGTCGCCCTGGTAACCGGGGTGTCCACGCCAGTCGTCGCCGCTGACCCGCGTGTTCAGGTGCTCCAGCACGATGGTCACGCCTTTCCGCTCCGCTTCCAGCGCCACCAGCTGGAGCCCGCGGATCGTGTTCGCGGCACCCTCGTCGGGCGGGATCTCCCCGCTGTTCGGATCCTCCGCGTCGCGGTACCCGAATCCGGTGAAAGCAATGACCGCAGGCACGCCCGCCTGCGCGCATTCGTCGATGCGGCGAAGCGTACGGGCGATGACCTCGTCGTGGTATTTCGGATTGTTCAGCCCCTTCATGAAGGGCGGATCGGGCATCCCGTTGGGCGACAGCACGCTGATCAGCCCGTACTTCGCCATCGTGGGCCAGTGCTCCGGCCCCGCCAGGTCGAGCCCCACGCAGCCCAGGTCGCACGCGACCTGGCACAACGTGTCCAGGTCCCAGCGTTCGCCGAAGAGCATGTACGGCCATGTGGTGATTGCGTGCCTGATGCGGTCACTCGATTCGGGCATACCGGACCTCGTGTGGCATGGAATGGGCGCGGTCTCCAGCCGTGACGGCGCGCATGCACGCCGACGGAAAAGCAGCCGCACTGCTGATGATGAATTGCGAAAGGGTATGATACCCACCCTCGCCGCGAGATGCCAGACGTCCCGGGGCGGGCGCGCTCTGGACAAACGGTTGGCCGCGATCTAACCTTCCCGCATACCTGTCGATCGTGAATGGACGTGCTGCAACCCCTCACGCATAGGGAGGCAGACATGGCGAGACGTGTGTCGTCGATGGCGGCGCTCCTGCTCGCAGCCGCTGCGCTCGTGGCTCCGCCACTGACGCTCCCGGCCAGTGCCGTACAGGCCGGCGCCGAGTCGGATGCCGCGGATGGAACGCGCAAGGTGGTCTTCATCGCGGGGCGGCGCAGCCACGGCTACGGCGCCCACGAGCACTTCGCGGGCTCCACGCTGCTGGCGAACCTCCTGAACGAGAACCACCCCGGGATCGAAGCCGTGGTCTACCGCAACGGCTGGCCGGAAGACCCGACCGCGTTCGACGGCGCGGACGCCGTGGTCATCTATGCCGATGGTGGCGGGGGTCATCCGGCGCTTCAGCATCTGGAAACGCTGGGCGCACTGATGGACCGCGGTGTCGGTCTGGTGCTGCTGCACTACGCGGTCGAGGTCCCGGCGGAAGCCGCCGGGCGCGAGTTCCTCGACTGGGCCGGCGGCTACTTCGAGATCAACTGGTCGGTGAACCCCCACTGGGTCATGCAGATCACCGAGTTCCCGGACCACCCGGTCACCCGCGGCATCCGGCCGTTCACCATCGACGACGAGTGGTACTACCACATGCGCTTCCGGGACGGCATGGAGGGGGTCCAGCCGATTCTCACCACGCTGCCGCCCGAGAGCTCGCTGAGTCGTCCCGACGGGACACACAGCGGCAACCCGGACGTGCGCGCCGCGGTGCTCGAGCGCCGCGAGCCGCAGCACATGGCGTGGGTCTTCGAGCGCGAGGATGGCGGCCGCGCCTTCGGCTTCACCGGCGGCCACTGGCACTGGAACTGGGGTCACCCCATGCAGCGCAAGCTGGTCCTCAACGCCATCGCCTGGGCCGCCGGCGCGGAGATACCCGCCGACGGCGTCGACCCGGGGAACGTGACCTGGGCGGATCTCGAAGCCAACCAGGACTACGAGAAGCCGCAGAACTTCGATCCCGCTCCGTGGCTGCCGGTGCTGGAAGGGCCGTAGGAGAATCGAGCCGCGCCCGCGCCTGTGGCGGAGGCAGAAATCGGCGAGCCGGCGTTATCAACGCCGGCGCCGTCCGCCGGCTTCGCTCGCGTGAATCGGCGGTCGCCTCTCACGCGGCCGCCACCCTGCGGCCGCCCGCGTCCCCAGGCAGCGCAGGGCTGGCGCCCCGCCCCCCTTGCCACTTCCCGGATGACTCTGCAGTTTTCGCGCGCAGTATTTCGTTCGGCGCCCGGTGATGGGCCAGTGGAGGAAACGGAAGTATGACGTACGTCATTGCCGAACCGTGCATCGGCGTGAAAGACGCGAGCTGCGTCGAAGTGTGCCCGGTCGACTGCATATACGAGGGCGAGGACCAGTACTACATCCACCCTGACGAGTGCATCGACTGTGGTGCGTGCGAGCCCGAGTGCCCGGTGACGGCGATTTTCCCGGACACCGACGTGCCCGCGGAGTGGACGAGCTATATCGAAAAGAACCGCGTACATTTCGAGTAAGCGGTCCCTTCGATTCACTCACATCACGATCTACCGCGGTGACCGCGGCTGAACGCCTCCGGAATATCAGTTCTGGAGGCGTTGCAGCGCTGCGCGTGCCGCGGTCTGCACGTTTCCGTCCTCATCTTCGAGCGCGGCCCGCAGCACGGCTTCAGCGGCGGCCGCGTCCGGTCCAATTTCACCGAGCGATTCCGCCGCGCGGAACCTGACCTGCCAGGAGTCATCGCCGGCGACCGCCTCCCCGAGCGCGGCAACGATCTCGGGGGTCGTCGGCCGAACCTCGCGAAGCGTGCGCGCGAGCTGAGCCCGTACCGCCTCGTTTTCGTGGCTGGCGAGTGCCTCGAGGATCCCCGGCAGCGCGGGCGCGCCGACTGCCAGGAGCGCCTCCCGCGCCGTGGTCACAACCTCAGGCGCATCGTCGGCCAGGCACGCGATGACGTCCGGCAACAGAGGGAGCGCCTCGCGGCCGAGGCCACCCAGCCCCAGCGCCGTGACCCGGCGCACCTCGCTGTCCGTATGCGTCAACCCCTCGCGCCAGTAGCTCAGTGGCTGACCCGCGACCAGCTCCTCGACGGCGGCCGGCGGCGTATCCGCCGCACGCGGCTGTTCGCCGGCACCGCACCCCGCGAGGATGAGCGTGGTCGCCAACATCGTGGAATATCTAACCGCTCGTTCCCGCATACCTACTCCAGGCCCCTTCTCGTGGCGCAAGTCTCGCAAGTTCAGTGGTGATGACCCGTCAGCCCGGGCGACTAGCAGGAAGGTCCTGTGTCGGCCGTCGCCGATGCATCGCCCATTCAGCGTTTTCCGCGAGGTACGCGGTCCAGCGACCATCCACGCGGCGGGCGGTCCGTGCATGCCGGGCTCAGCACAAGTTAACGGCATGTCATGGGTTTGTGAACACGGATGTCGTGCCGCGTCACGCAGCCTCGAGCACCATGGCGTGGCCCATGCCACCGGCCGCGCACACGGACACGAGACCGATGTTCCCCTCCCGTCGGCGGAGCTCGTTCAGCAGCGTGGTGACCAGTCGGGCGCCGGTCGCACCGAACGGGTGGCCGATGGCGATGCTACCACCCATCACGTTGATCTGATCCTCGTCCGGGATCCCGACGCGTTTGTCGCGACCCAGCTCGTTGCGCGCGAAATCGTTGGAATCCAGCGCCTGTAGCGTCGACAGGACTTGTGCGGAAAACGCCTCGTGCATCTCGACCAGGTCCACATCCCGCATCGTGATTCCCGCCCTGTCCAGCGCGAGCGGGATCGCGTATGCCGGCCCCAGCAGGAGCTGGCCGGCCGGCGCGAGGGCCGTGTACGCCCAGTCTCGGATGTAGCCCAGAGGCCGGATTCCCCGCGCGCGCGCGGCCTCCTCGCTCATGAGCAGCACCGCGGATGCCCCGTCGGTCAATGGCGACGAGTTGCCGGCAGTGACGGTGCCGTAGCGGCGGTCGAAGACCGGCGGCAGCTTCGAGAGCTGTTCCAGGCTGGTATCCACCCGAATCCCGTTGTCGCTGGCAATGGCCGGTGCGTAATCCGGAGGCGGGTAGACGGGCACGATTTCCGCCGTCAGACGCCCGTCGGCAGTCCCTTCGGCGGCCAGGCGGTGCGACCTGAGCGCCCACCGGTCCTGCGCGTCGCGGCTGATCCGGTTCTCCTTCGCCATCCGTTCGGCGCTCTCGCCCATTGTCTCGCCGGTGGAAGGCTCGGCGATCGCCGGCGCGACCGGGAGCAGATCCCGCGGGCGGATCTTCTTGATGGCGCGCAGCTTCTCCGCAGTGCCGCGGGCGCGGGATGCCGCCAGCAGCGCCTGGCGGAGCGGCTGCGACAGGAGGACCGGCACGTCGGAGAGCGACTCCGCGCCGCCGGCGATCACCACGTCCGCGTGGCCTCGGGCGATGATGTCAGCGGCGGAGGTCATCGCCTGGTTGGCTGAAGCGCAGGCGCGACTCACGGTGAACGCCGGAACCGTCGGGGGCAGCCCGGCGCCGAGCGCGACCTCGCGGGCGATGTTCGGCGCGGTGACCGACGGCACGACGGTGCCGTAGACCAGCTCACCGACCTCCTCGGGGGCGATGCCGGTCCGGGCGATCAGCTCGCGCACGGCGATGATCCCCAGGTGCTCCGCCGACATGTGCCGCAGCGCCGTGCCCGCCTTGCAGAACGGCGTGCGACACCCCGCAACGACGGCGACCCGCCGGCCCGTCCGCTCGATGCTCATGTTCAGGGTTACCTCCGCGACGGATGATCACCACAGAGTACGCCGAGGCACCGGCGATGGATAGAGGGAAACGCCGGGCCTCCTCGCCTCCGTGGCGACACCACGGAGGAATAGATGGTCCGCATGTCCATGGCCGGGCGGTTTGCCGCCGGCCGATCAGCCGGCACGCGAATGCGGGTGGGGCGGCGGTACGGGGTGCGCAGCGACCGGGGGGCTGGCGTCAGCCGCCGATGTCGGCGCTGCTCTCGAGCGCCTTCTCCAGCGCGTTCCACCCGAGGAGCGCGCACTTGACGCGGACCGGGAACTGATGCACGCCGGCCAGCGCGCGGAGATCGCCCAGCGCCCTGTCCGCCGCGGCGTCCGCATCACCGTGCAGCATGGCCGTGAACCTCGCCGCCAGCCGCCTGGCTTCGTCAACGGAGTGGCCCTGCACGAGCTGCGTCATCATCGAGACCGACGCCTGCGAGATCGAGCATCCCTGCCCCTCGAAGCTGGCTCCGGTGACCTGGTCACCCTCGAGGTGCAGGTAGAGCTTCACCTCGTCGCCGCAGACGGGGTTGTGCATGTGGACCACGGTATTGGCACCGGGGAGCACGCCGCGGTTCCGTGGCCGGCGGAAGTGGTCCAGGATCAGCTCCTGGTACAGCGAACCGAGATTCGGGGTGGACCGGTCTACGGCCACGCGCACCTCCAGTCACGGGGTA
>DATMSC010000078.1:0-9949 GCA_035565595.1 Longimicrobiales bacterium
CAGAATATGCCGCGGGCGCCGGGGGTGTCAACGCCGCCGGTGCTCGCCGGCGTCCGCGAGGCACTTCGCAGCGGCCGGGCCAGCTCCGGCGCTTTTCTGCCCACGGCAATGACCCCCGACGCCATCTTTCAGGGCTCGCTCCGGCCACGGTGGTCGCCGCGCCCGCCGCCGGCGGATTGGCCGCATTGGCAGCCTCCCCGACGGCGCACTGCCATTCCGGCACGATGTGAGCCTATCGGCTGGCCTGCCCCTTGCACCCGGCGACCGGCGCCGCTCGAGGGATACGAGCACGATGGACCAATTGAGTACCGCGTTGAAGGAGACGGCATGGGCAAGGTCATAGGAATCGATCTGGGAACGACGAATTCGGTCGTGGCCGTAATGGAAGGTGGCGACCCGGTCGTCATCCCCAACGCCGAGGGCGGCAGAACCACGCCGTCGGCCGTTGCGTTCACGAAGGACGGCGAGCGGCTCGTGGGGCAGGTCGCGCGGCGGCAGGCGATCACGAATCCGCGCAACACCCTCTTCTCGATCAAGCGCTTCATGGGCAGGCGCTACTCGGAGCTCGAAGACGAGCGAAAGCGCGTCCCGTTCGAGATCCGGCGTGACAGCGAGGACCGGGTGCAGGTCTACCTGCCGAACGTCGACCGGACGTTCACCCCACCCGAGATCTCGGCCATGATCCTCCAGAAGATGAAGCAAACGGCCGAAGACTACCTGGGTCAGGAGGTGACGCAGGCCGTGATCACCGTGCCTGCGTACTTCGACGATGCGCAGCGTCAGGCCACGAAGGATGCCGGCAAGATCGCCGGCCTGGAGGTCCTCCGTATCATCAACGAGCCGACGGCGGCGGCGCTGGCATACGGGCTGGACAAGAAGAAGGACGAGATCATCGCCGTCTACGACCTTGGCGGCGGCACGTACGACATCTCCATCCTGGAGCTGGGCGACGGCGTCTTCGAAGTGAAGGCGACGAATGGCGACACGCACCTCGGCGGCGATGACTTCGACCAGCGGATCATCGACTGGCTGGTCGACGAGTTCAAGCGCGACCAGGGGATCGACCTGTCGAAGGACGCGATGGCGCTCCAGCGCCTCAAGGAGGCGGCCGAGAAGGCGAAGATGGAGCTGTCGACGACCATGTCGACGGACATCAATCTCCCGTTCATCACGGCGACGCAGGAGGGACCGAAGCACCTGACCTACACGCTGACGCGCGCGAAGCTGGAGCAGCTCATCGGCGACCTGATCGACCGTACGATCCCGCCGATGGAGAAGGCGCTGGCGGACGCGGGGCTCAAGCCCGACCAGGTGGACGAAGTCATTCTGGTCGGCGGCTCCACGCGTATTCCCAGGGTGCAGCAGGTGGTCCGTGACTTCTTCGGCAAGGAGCCCCATCGCGGGGTGAATCCGGACGAGGTGGTCGCGGTCGGTGCGGCGATTCAGGGCGGCGTGCTCGCGGGTGACGTGAAGGACGTGCTCCTGCTCGACGTGACTCCGCTTTCGCTGGGGATCGAGACGCTCGGCGGCGTGATGACCACGCTGATTCCGCGCAACACGACGATCCCGACCAAGAAGACTGAGGTCTTCTCGACGGCGGAGGACAGCCAGACCACTGTCGAGATCCACGTGCTCCAGGGCGAGCGGCCGATGGCGCTGGACAACAAGACGATCGGCAAGTTCCAGCTCACCGGCATTCCGCCGGCGCCCCGCGGCGTGCCGCAGATCGAGGTCACTTTCGACATCGACGCGAACGGGATCCTGCACGTGGCAGCCAGGGACCGGGCGACCGGGAAGGAGCAGAAGATCCGGATCGAAGCTTCCAGCGGTCTGTCGGAGCAGGAGATCGAGAAGATGGTGAGGGATGCCGAATCCCACGCCGAGGAGGACCGCAAGCGGAAGGAGAAGGTCGAAGCGCGCAACCAGCTCGATTCACTGGTCTACCAGGTCGAGAAGGATGTCGGCGAATGGGGCGACAAGCTCTCCGCCGATTCGAAGTCGCGGGTGGACGAGGCGCTCGAGCAGGCGAAGCGCGCGCTCAAGCAGGATGACGCGGCCGAGATCACCCGAGCGCGTGACGCGCTCATGCAGGCGTTCAGCGCCGCCGGCCAGCAGGTGTATCAGGCGCAGGCGGCGGCTGGCGCGGAGTCCGGCACGGGCGACGCGCAGGCAGCCGAGTCCGCCACGGCCAATACCGCCGACGAGGACGTGGTCGAGGCGGATTACGAGATCGTGGAAGAGGACAAGAACTGACGCCAGATCGCGTGCCGACGGGGACCGGGAAGTCGGATTGTGCTTCCCGGTCCCGGCCGGAGCCCCCGGCTCCCCGGCGCCGCTCTTGCATCGCTCGACGTACCGGTGATTGCGAGAACGTGGGCTGTGTGGGGGTCGGGGGCTTATGCCATCAGCGCCAAGACGGGGACTGTTGACCGCGTGCCTTGCCGTGGCGATCGGATTCGGGCTGGGGATCTCAGCGGGCGGGGAATCGCGCCCCACGCTCGCGGCGAGGGCCGGGATGTTGCCACACGCCTGGCTGGCGTCGTCGGGTGTCGCGGCCCAGCTCGGCACCGCGATGCAGTTGAGCGACGGTTTCGTGGCGGTCGCCGCGTCCGTAACACCGGCGGTCGTGCGGATCACCGCGACCCGGCCGCCAACGAACGACGGGCGTTCGCCCTCCCCGCTCGAGCTCTTTGGCGCTCCCGGCTCGGACCGTGCGCAGCCCTCGCCCGCGCCGAGGGTGGCCGGAGGTTCCGGGTTCGTCGTGTCTCCTGATGGATACATCCTGACGAGCGCCCACGTCGTGGCCGGTGCGACCAACGTACGTGTCACGCTGCTCGACCGGCGCTCGTTCGACGCACAGATCGTGGGGCTCGATCCGACCACGGACGTGGCCGTCATCCGAATCGATGCGCCCGACCTCCCGAGCGTGCAGCTCGGCGACTCGGACGCCACGCGGGTGGGCGAATGGGTCCTGGCCATCGGCAACCCGGGGTTCGAGGAGGGGAGCACGCTGGAGTTCACGGTGACCGGCGGGATCATCAGCGCGAAGGGCCGCCCCCTCGACGTGATCAACCGGGGACTCCGCGCGGCGGATGTCAGCGCGGGCAGGTTCGCGATCGAGGACTTCCTCCAGACCGACGCCGTAATCAACCCCGGCAATTCGGGCGGGCCGCTGGTCGACCTCCAGGGTCGCGTCATCGGCATCAACACGGCCATCGCGAGCGGCACCGGCTACTATCAGGGATACGGTTTCGCTGTCCCGTCCAATCTCGTGCGTCAGGTCATGTCCGATCTGATCCGCCATGGCCGGGTTCGCCGCGCGCAGCTCGGCCTGAGCATCACGAACGTGACGGCGGAGGATGCCGAGATATACCGGCTGCCATCGATCAGCGGTGTCAAGGTCGAGGACTTCGCGAGTGGATCGCCGGCGCAGCGCGCCGGTGTGCGGCGCCACGACGTCATCGTCGCGGTGGATGGCGCGCCCGTGGACAGGGTCGGTCAGGTCCAGCGGCTGATCGCGACGCGCGAGCCCGGTGAGACGGTAGAGGTCACCGTCATCCGCTACGGCGAGACGCACCGGTTCCGCGTTCCGCTCCTGGAAGCGGAGCTCCCCGACGCCCTGGCGCAACCGATGCCCGCCGCTCCGGCGTCACCGAGGGGTCTTGGGCTCCAGCTCACGGATATCACCCCGGCGCTGGCCCGGGAGCTGAACCTGGATGGCGCGGAGGGCGTCGTCGTCTCCAACGTGACGGGTGCAGCGGCTGCCTCGCGGCTGATCCAACCCATGGACCGGATCCTCATGATCAACGGCCGGGCCGTAGGATCGGCGGATCAGGCGCGTGCCCTGATCGAAGCGCTACGGCCGGGTGAAATCGCCTCGATCCTGCTGGAGGGGAGATCGGGCCGGACGCGCATCGCCAACCTGCGCGTCCCCTGACGCGTGCCCTGGCGGCGTCACGGTGCCCGAGCCCGGCCGTGGCCGGGCCGCACCACCACCGCCATTTGGTTGATCTGAGCCGTACGCGCTGTTAATTTCAGACATGCTGCGAAAGTGGCGGAACTGGTAGACGCGCGAGACTTAGGATCTCGTGGGCCGTGGCCTGTGGGGGTTCGAGTCCCCCCTTTCGCATGTGCGGGCCAGGGCATCCCCCAGCAGGACTACATGAACGAGGACGATACTCTGAACGAGATCAAGGTGGCGGTGGAGGAGCCCCAGAGCTGGGCTCGACGGCTGACGATTACCGTGCCGGCCAGTCGGATGGAGCGGGAGCGGCGTGACGTCACGAGCAATCTGGCGCGCCGGATCCGGCTCCCGGGGTTCCGCAAGGGCAAGGTCCCGCCTGGCATCGTCGAGCGGCGGTTCGCCGCGGCGATCGACCAGGAGACCATCGAGAGGGTGGTGGGGAACGCCTACCGCGAAGCACTCGAAAAACACTCATTCCGGCCGATCACCCGGGGCGCGGTCGGCGATGTCGAGTACTCCCCGGGGAGTGATCTCACTTTCCGTGTCGACTTCGAGATCCAGCCCGAGATCCAGCTCGAACGCCTCGGCGGTTTCCGCCTGACCCGGCAACAGGCCGAGGTCACCGAAGAGGCGGTCGAGGAGGTCATCGAGCGGCTGCGGCGCGACAACGCGGACTGGGTTCCGCTACCGGAAGGGGCCACGCCGCAGGTCGATGACCTGGTGCACATCGAGATCGCGCCGCTCACGGACGAAGGCACGCCCGAAGCGCCTCGCGAATATCGCATCGTCCTGGGTCAGGGGCACGCCGTACAGGACATCGAAGACGCCATTCGCACGCTCCAGCCCGGGCAGGAGGGCGAGTTCCGGATCCGGCTGGCGGCAGAAGAAGGCGAGGCGGAGCCACGCGAGCAGACTGTGCGGCTCAAGGTGCTGGACGCCCGCCGGCCCCAGCCGCCCGAGCTCGACGATGCGTTCGCGTCGAAGATGGGCGATTTCCAAACGCTCGCCGACCTGCGCGACGCCGTCCGTAGCGACCTCGAGAAGGAGGCTGCCGCCGACGCAGAGCGCAAGCTGCGTCAGGACCTGCTCGACGAGCTCATAACGGCGAACCCGTTCGAAGTCGCGCAGTCGCTCGTCAACTCCTACATCGATCGGCTTCTCTCCTCATCGGAAGGGCTGGACGAGGCGAGGCTCGCCGAGCTGCGGCAGGTCGCCGAGCCCGCCGCGGAGCGCGCGATCAAGCGGTCCCTCATCATTGAACGGGTCGCCGAGCTGCACGGGTTGGGGGCCTCGCCCGAAGAGGTCGATGAACGCGTGGAGGCGATAGCCCAGATGCGGGGGCGCCCCGTCAGCGAGGTGTGGGCCCAGCTCCAGAAATCCGGCCGGCTCTCCGCGATCGAGGAGGAAATCACGGAAGACAAGGTCTTCCAGTTCCTCCTGGCCCAGTCCACGGTCGAGTGACCAGTCCCGGAGCGTGATCATTCATCCGCCGCGTGTGTGCGTACTTCGCGGCGGCACCGTCAACGAGTGAGCAGGGTCACATGCCGATCTATCCACCGTATGTCATCGAACGCTCGAGCCGGGGTGAGCGGAGCTACGACATCTTCAGCCGGCTGCTCATGGACCGGATCGTGTTCCTGGGCACGCCGGTCGATGACAACGTCGCCAACATCATCATTGCGCAGTTGCTCTTCCTCGAGGCAGACAACCCCGAGAAGGACATCTACCTCTACATCAATTCGCCCGGTGGCTCCGTCTACGCCGGCCTCGCCATCTACGACACCATGCAGTACCTCAAGGCCCCGGTCGCCACGATGTGCATGGGGATGGCGGCGTCCATGGGCGCGCTCCTCCTCGCCGCCGGAGCCAGGGGGAAGCGCAGCGCCCTGCCCAACTCGCGGATCATGATCCATCAGCCATCGGGCGGGAGCCAGGGCACGGCGGCCGACATCGAGATCCAGGCGCAGGAAATCCTTTACGCGCGGGAGCGTTTGAACCACATTCTCGCAAAGCACACTGGACAGCCGGTAGAGAAGATCGCCGAGGACGTGGACCGGGACCGGTTCATGAGCCCCGAGGAGGCGGTCGAGTACGGCTTGATCGACCACGTCGTCTCGCACAAGGGCGAGGTTGTCGAAGTCGGCAAGACGGCGCGATAGTAGTATACAGTACCGAGGACGGTCGATGCCCTGACGCAGGGGTTCAGGTCAAACACCCCCTCGCACACCGAAGTTGCGATGCCAAGCGATAAGCACCTGCGCTGCTCGTTCTGCGGTAAGTCCAAGGACTCCGTGAAGAAGTTCATCTCGGGTCCATCGGTCTACATCTGTAACGAGTGCGTCTCGCTATGCAACGAGATCCTCGCGGAGGAAGAGGAACGGGAAGCCGCGGCCGCAATGCCGCGGATACCGACGCCCCGGGAGATCAAGGAAGTCCTCGACCAGTACGTCGTGGGTCAGCAGGAGGCGAAGAAGGCGCTGGCGGTTGCCGTCTACAATCACTACAAGCGGATCAACCACCACGGCGTCCTCGATGACGTCGAAATCGAGAAGTCCAACATCCTGCTGGTCGGACCCACCGGCGTGGGCAAGACTCTGCTGGCGCAGACGCTGGCGCGGGTGCTCCAGGTCCCGTTCACGATCGCCGACGCGACGACGTTGACCGAGGCCGGTTACGTCGGCGAGGACGTCGAGAACATTCTCGTCAGGCTGCTGCAGTCGGCGGACTTCAACATCGCGGAGTGCGAGAGGGGCATCGTCTACATCGACGAGCTGGACAAGATCGCCCGGAAATCGGAGAACCCGAGCATCACGCGCGACGTGTCCGGCGAGGGCGTCCAGCAGGCGCTGCTCAAGATCCTGGAAGGTACCATCGCTTCGGTCCCGCCGCAGGGCGGCCGCAAGCACCCGCAGCAGGAGTACATCCAGATCAACACGCGCAACATCCTGTTCATCTGCGGCGGCGCGTTCGACGGTCTGGAGCAGATCATCGAGGGGCGGACGGGGCAGCGCCGCATCGGATTCGGGAATGGCACGCGCGCAGTGCCGCGCTCGCAGCAGCGGAGCCCGTTCCGGGATCTGGAACCCGAGGACCTGCTTCGATTCGGTCTGATCCCGGAGCTCGTCGGCCGACTCCCGGTGGTAGTGACGCTCGAGTCGCTGGATGAGGCGGCTCTCGTTTCCATCCTCCAGGAACCGAAGAACGCGCTGCTTCGGCAGTACGAGAAGATGTTCGAGCTGGAGGGTATCCGGCTGACGTTCGACGTGGACGCTGTCCGGGCCGTGGCGCGAAAGGCGCTGGATCGTGGGACCGGGGCCCGCGGCCTGCGCGCCGTGCTCGAGGAGCTGATGCGCGAGGTCATGTTCGACGTGCCGTCGCGGGAGGATGTCCGCGAGGTCGTGATCACCTCGGAGTGCGTCACTGACGGAATGCCTCCCCTGCTGGTGCTCCATCCGGAAATGCGGATGAAGGAAGCCTGACTTCCTTCGCCCGCGGCTCCGGCCTGGCCGGCATGGTCATCAAATCGGTCACGTTCGCGGGCGCCGTCGCCCGCCCCGGTGGACCCGTCCCGGATCGGCTCCCGTGCATCGCGTTCACCGGGCGTTCCAACGTCGGCAAATCGAGTCTGATCAACACGGTGCTCGGGCGCACGCGCAATCGTGTGGCCCGGGTTTCGGTGACGCCCGGTCGAACGCAGGAGATCAACTTCTTCAGGGTCGTCGCCCGGGGGCGGAAGCAGGAGCATCAATTCCACCTGGTCGACCTGCCTGGGTACGGCTATGCCCGGGTGCCTGCTGCGATGCGCGAGCGATGGGCACCGCTCATCGAGTGGTTTCTTGCGCGGCCGGAGGTGTGCGGCGTCGTACAGCTCATCGATTCGCGCCACGGCCCGACGAAGGACGACTTCGCGAACATCGAGCGGCTCGCCCGGATCGGAGTTCCGGTCATCATCGCGCTGACCAAAGCTGACAAATTACGCGCGAATGAGCGACGGGAGGCCGTGGGCCGGTGGTCCCCGGTGCTCGGCGTGGATCCCGATCAGGTGGTCCTGTTCTCGTCGCACACCGGTGAGGGGCGCGAGGAACTGCTGGCCGGGCTGGATGCCCTCCTGACGGAGGCGAGTGCCACCTGATGAGCGCGATACTCTGCAGTCGGTGGATCCTTGTCGGCGTGCTCCTGGCGCACTCCATGGCGTGCGCGAGCGGGGCGTCGGCACAACCTGGCCCACTTCAACCGGCGGCCCCGGTCGGGCCGACTGCCGACGACGCCCTCGTACCGCCGGGGCTGGGGACGCTCAGGCAGGATGACTTCACGGTATCGCTCCGCAGCGGCCCGCTCCTCATCAAGGTCACCCCGCTCAACGAATCGGTGATCCGGCTCGCCGCACCGGATACGTACGAGCGACTGCACGCGCTGGCGGAGGTGCGCCGTGCCGAGGCCTCCGGGAGCATTGGCTCGCCCGAGCTCTTCCTCGTCTCCTTCTTCAGCTACGAACCGGACGTACAGTTCGAGCCCGCGGATGTGGAGCTGACCCATCAGGGGCGGCTCATCCGGGCCGCCCGCGTTTTCCCGATCACGCCCGGATGGGGTACGCAGCGGCTGCGGCAGCAGGAGACGCAGTCCGCGATCTACGCCTTCGAAGCCGAAATCGATTTCGACCAGAGTATCGGAATTCGCTACCGGGCCGAAGAAAACCGCGACTGGGATCGGATCATCAGCCGGCTGCAGGCTGAGCGGGCGCGGGTCCGCGGCCGGGGCTCCTGACGCCACGGGTACGGCAACCGCCCTCGCCCGGATGATCGCCGTGCCCCGCCTGGACGCCGGCCCGAGGCCGCGTCAAAGCGGGATGCCGTATTCCTTGATCTTCCGGTAGAGCGTGCGTTCGCCGATGCCGAGGCTCTCGGCGGCCTTCCGGCGGTTCCCCCGCTTCTCCTTGAGCGTAGCGATGATCGCCTCGCGCTCAATGTCCTGCATCGTCATGCCCGGCCGGAACACGATGACGCCGTCTTCGTCGTCCTGCGGCTCCGTGCTGCGCTGACCGCCGTTGGCGTGGCGCGCGACCGTCTCGATCGATGCCGGAGCGGAGATCTCCGCCGGCGCGTACGGGTAGGGGTACGGCAACACGGCCGGGAGCGCGGCCTCAGCCTGACTCCTCCGGTACGCCTCGAATTCCCGCCGCAGATCTTCGACGTCCATGCGAAGCTGGAGCAGGGTCCGAAACACGAACTCGAGCTGCGGGCTCGTCGACGTGCCGTCAGTGCGCTCGGGCTGCTTGGGCACAGGGACCGGGAGCAGACTTCGTCCTCGCCCGCCCTGCCGGATCGCCGGTGGGATGTCATCCGCCGTGATGAGCCGGCCCGGGGCGAGCACGACCATCGACTCGATCAGGTTTCGGAGCTCGCGGATATTGCCGGGCCAGTCGTATTCGACCAGGATCGCCATGGCATCGGGCGCGATCACGACGCGCTCGAGGTCGTGCTCCCGGCTGGCCGCGCGCACGAATTCATCGACGAGCAGCGGTATGTCCTCGCGCCGCTCCCTGAGCGGCGGCAGGTGGATGGTGAGCACGTTCAGGCGGTAGTACAGGTCCCGCCGGAACTGGCCGACCTCGACGAGGTGCCGCAGATCCTGGTTCGTTGCGGCGATCACCCGCACGTCGACGTGGATCGGAGTCTCGCCTCCCACGCGCATGAACTGCCGGTCCTCGAGTACGCGCAGGAGCTTGGTCTGCGTGGCGAGCGGCATTTCGCCGATCTCGTCGAGGAAGAGGGTGCCCTTGTGAGCAAGCTCGAACATCCCCTTCCGCTGCGCGATCGCGCCGGTGAACGCGCCTTTCTCATGGCCGAACAGCTCGGACTCGAGCAGTGTTTCGGGTACCGCGGCCATGTTCGTGGCGATGAACGCGCGATGTCGCCTGGGCGACAGAGCGTGAATGCCCCGCGCGACCAGCTCCTTACCGGTGCCGCTCTCGCCGGTGATCAGCAC
>DATMSC010000079.1:0-3111 GCA_035565595.1 Longimicrobiales bacterium
CATCCGCTCGCAGCGTGATCTCGACGTCCGCGCCGGCAGCGTGACGCACGCAGTTCGCGAGGGACTCCTGGACGATGCGCGTGACCGCCTGGTCGACGGGCGCCGGGATGCGGGGAGGCAGCGAGTCCTCGACCCGCACCGTCAGTCCATCGCGACGCGCGTCCGCCACGAGGTCTCCCAGCGAGTCTCGGCGCGCACCGGCGACCGCACCGTCGCCGGTGCGAAGGACCGCGATCATCGAGCGCAGCGCCTGATGCGCCGCGAGGCTCGAGTCGCGCACCGCGCGCAGCGCCGCGCGATCGGATTCCGCCGAGCCGTCGATCGACAGTGCCGCCTCGGCACGGATCGCGATCGCCGAGACATCCCCGGCGACGAGGTCGTGGAGTTCGCGGGCCATCTGCTCCCGCTCCCTGCGCACAACCGCCGCGCGTTCGTCCTCGGCCTTCCGTGCGGCCTCCTCTGCGCGCTCGCGATGCAGTGCCACGAGCTCGTGCGCCTGCGCTACCGACGTGGCGTACCAGTAGCACGTGCCGGCGAGGGCACCCAACTGGAGCCCCATGAGCACGCCGATCCGCACGTCGCCGGTGAGGACGAGCGCGATCGCAGCAGCCGCCACGACGGCGATCGCGACGCCGACGAGGATGCGGCGCCGTCGCGAGGCAGAGGCCGCGAGTGTGGCCGCGTACAGCAGATCGAGCGCCACGACCAGCGTCGTGACGCCGCCGACGGTGAGCAGATCGACGACGAGCAGCGCGAGCGCCACGCCCAGGAGAGCGAGCGGTGCTCGGGCGCGGAAGAGCACCAACGCGCACGCCGGCAGACCCGTCACCAGCGACCACCACGGCGACACGGGCTGGGGCAGCAGGGAGAACACTGACCACAGCCCGACCAGTCCGAGGGCTGCCGCGGCGATCGTGAAGACCGCGTAGCCGAGCGCGTCCGCCAGAGCGCGATGCCCGCGCACCCACGCGACCACGGTCGTCACGAAACCGGCCGGTCTCTCCCTCACGCTCTCCATGCAACCACGCCGCCGGATCGGCGGTATCCGTCGAAAGAACGAGACGGCGCAGGCGTCAGCTCCGCCTTCTGCCCGATCCGCGTCGCTCCCAGAGCGACCAGCCTGGACCCATGGATTTCCTCTCCGACGCGCCTCTCGCGATCACGCTGGGCGTGCTCGCGCTCCTGGACGGGCTCAGTGTGGGCACGCTGCTCATCCCTGTGTTCCTGCTGCTCGCTCCAGGCCGAGTGCGTTCGCGCCGGGTGTTGCTGTACCTCGTCACGATCGCGGCGTTCTATCTCGCGGTGGGCGTCCTCTTCATGCTCGGCCTGGTGAATCTCGTCGATGTCGCCCAGGAGTTGCTGTCGTCCACGACGGGGCAGATCGCACGGCTGGTCATCGGCGGAGGACTGCTGGTCGTCGCGATCTTCATGGGAGGTTCGAAGCCGGCCGCGCCGCCCGCAGCCTCCGGCGCATCGTCCCCGCCGGCCGAGGCGGTGCCCGCGGCATCCGCCACCGCGACAGCGTCGGCAACGGAAACCCGGCTCACGCGCCGGCGCGACCGGCTGCTGTCTCCCGACGCGTCGGGTGGTGCCGTGATGGCCGTCGCCATCGGCGCCGGGCTCGTCGAGGTGGCGACGATGCTGCCGTATCTCGTGGCCATGGGCATGCTCGCCGAGGCCCCCCTCGCCATGCCGGTGCGGTTCGCCGCCCTGGCGGGGTACTGCGCGGTCATGATCGTGCCGGCGCTCGTGCTTCTGCTGCTGCGGATCGTCGCGGCGCCACTCGTCGAGCGTCCCCTCGCGCGCCTCGCCGCGTGGATGGAGCGCGCCGGTCGCGAGAACACGGCCTGGATCATCGGCATCGTCGGCTTCCTCATCGCGCGTGCCGCCGCGAACGAGCTCGGCATCTTCGAGCGGCTGGCCGGATGATCCGCCCGAATCGACTCCGAATGCGGATCCACCGCGGCCGTGATCAGCCGCGGAGGATCGCGTAATCCTTGTCGCTGACGGTCGCGTAGATGACCGCGTGGGGGTCGACCTGCTGCGCGGCACGGTAGAGAGTGTTCTCGGCCTTCGAGATCTCGCGCCGGAGCTTGCCCGTGGTCAGGTCGAAGAGGCCTTTCGCGAGCTGAGAGTCCTTGCGCTGGACCACGATGATGGGCATGTCGTCCTCCTCGTTTCGTACGGTGATGGGGTTGATTCGGACCTTCGCGAAGCCCGCGGGCGCGTTCCAGGGGTCGAAGTCGCCGACGTGCCATCGTTCCTGAGGCGTGACGAAGTCCATGCGGAATCCGGCCAGTCGGCACAGGCTGACGAACCGTGCCCAAGCGAGGAATTCGTTCCCGGGCGCCAAAGCGCCCCAGTTCTGCACATCGATCGCCATGCAGTCGGAACCCCGGAACACACCGCCGTGCGAGGAGAATCCCGGCACCGCGGCCATGATTCCGAGCCGTTTCCGATACAGCACCTGAACGTCCAGCGGCCGGAACAGGTTCCAACCCGGAGTGACCCGGAGGGTCACGCCGTACTTCGCCCGACCCGTGGCGACGACATGATTCCACCGCGCGGCCGTCCCGGGCGGCGCGAGGTGTTTCCAGGGGCCGTCCTCATTGCGGCCCTTGTCCAGCACGATGAGGTGGGACTCAGGGATCTGCCCGTTGGGGAACCTCGGCATGGCGCACCCCCGCTTCAAGATGCTCTCGGCGGAACAGTCGGAGACCGCGCACCTCGTCGCTCGAAGCGTTCCTCATGTGCTTCCGTCGCGTATCGCCCAACATGCCCCAGCGCGGTACGCGCGCGCCCTCACAACGCCCATAGTGCCGCACGGGACCGCTCGGGGCCATAGGGCGATCGCACCGGTGCGCGGCTCTGTTCGCCTGCGGACGCAATTCGGCGGCGGGCATCGTTCGAGTGATTTCACGCGACTTGCGTGACGCGCGGGCGTTCGGCGTGCTCCAAGAATCGTTTTCGACGCCGGGGCCCCACGCACGGCGTCAGCGGAGCCGAGAGGCTCCACCGACGCGAAAGGATCACCCGAATGACTGACAACACCGTCACCGGCTGGGTGGGGTGGGGCGTGTTCGCCGCCGTCATCCTCATCATCTCCGGCCT
>DATMSC010000080.1:0-2906 GCA_035565595.1 Longimicrobiales bacterium
CGAATACTGCGTTCACCCTCGATGATCAGGCGCAACGCGCCTCCCCGAGATCAGCCCCCGTCGATCCACTCCGCGCTGTCCGCGGCCGCGAGGCGCCGCTTTCGCGGCGCAAGGAACTTCACGACCAGGTACCCGATCAGCACGATCGGCGCGACCTTGAAGAGCAGGAAACCTGCCAGACTCAGCACGACGCTGAATACGATACCGATGAGCGCCAGCGCGATACCCAGCCCCACGACCGTCGCGAGGCCGACCAGAAAGAATGTCACGAGTGCAGAGAGCATCCCTGTCACCTGAAGGTTGGTTGGAACGTAAGCGCCCGCACGTGCAGCGCCCGCACCGGGACCGGACGGCGTCTACCGGGCGTCGCCTGTCCAGCGGACGTTGATAAGGCCGAATGCGGCCTCGACATGGATCGTGAGGCGCCGGTCAGCCTGCTCCCAGTTCGATGTGAAATACCCGCCATCACGCTGCTCGAGCCCCTGCGTGTCGAACGAGGTGAGAAAGGATTCTCGCACGATCTGAACCCCTACCGTACGCGGGAGCACGAGCGTGAGTGCGCCAACACCCATCCGGACTTCCGCTGTGAGATCGTTCTGCCAGTCACCACTGAAATCCAGATGTACATCACCGACACCCCCGTCGACGCGCAGCCGCTCGGCGTTCATGTTTCCGATCTCCGCCACTCGGAGCGCGGCCGCACCGACGCTCACACGCACCGACGAAGCCCGCACGGGATTGGGCCGCGAGAATCGAATCGACGTTTCGCTGGCGCCGGTGCCGATGTCGAGACGTTCGATCCTGAGCCCGCCCAGGTCGATGTCGGCCCGTGCCGCCCCGAATTCGAGGGAGAGGTCGAGAATCGCATCCGGCGAGAGCGCGACGTCCATTCGCGTGCGGCTCTGGGCGCGACCCTGGTTCCGCCCCGGGCCGCTGGACTCCCCGGCCAGCCCGAGGCGCAGCTTGCCCGTGGTGTACTGGGCGACGGGACTCGCGCGGCGCGCGTCGAATTCCACCACCGTTCGGTACAGCGTGCCCGCTGGCGCGGGCGTCACGTGGAGCTCGCCCGCAGCGAATTCGATCTCAACGGCGAGGCGCTCCTCGCCGGCGTGGATCCGCGACGTCGTGTACGTTGCCATGTTCTGCGCCGTCGCTGAACCCGCAGCACCGGCGGCGAGACAGAGGGCGATGGTGACGGCTCTGGCGATGAGGTGGCGCATTGGAGATCACTCATCGAATGGGAGCGCGAGATCCGGGTCGGCCGCAGTCGAAGCCGGCCGGGTGCCGAACCGCGACAGGAGCAGCGCGCCCAGCCCCAGCGTGACCGCCAGCCAGATCACGATGATGCCGACCACCAGCAGCAATCCGTGCAGGAAGCCCAGCCACACGCCAGCGACCATCTGGACGAGGAATGAGGCGACGAACGCCGCGGCCAGGAGCGCGAGCCCGGTGGCGAGGAAATAGTACGAGTTCGCCTTGAACCATTCGACTCCGTGCAGGCGGCGCTCGGCCATGGCCTCGCCGGCCGCGTGGGCGGTTGCGAGAAAGCCGACAACCGCGGCAAGGACAACGGCCACGGGGAAGAGCGGTATCCAAACGATCAGCAGCGGAATCCCGACGATCGAAATGGCGAGCGCCACGGCTCCGATCGCGAACGCCGGGAGGACCAGCACCGTGGCAGCGAGCCCGACCAGCCCGGACCGCACGGTGGCGTGCCGGATGGTGTCCGCGGCGCCTTCGAGATAGCGGCGCCCGAAGAAGACGACGGCGCACCCGATCGCGAGCAGGATCCCGTAGGCGATCACCGTCGTCACGACGCCGTTGAATCCTCTCCAGAAGTTGCGCACGAACCTGGCGGCCGGTCCCAACGGCGCGTTGCGATTGGCTCGGGGCGCGGGCACAGCTTGCTGTGCGGCCGCCCCGACTTCGGAAGATTCCATTTCGCGCAGCACGCGTTCGAGGGCCTGCACCCTCGCCTCCAGCCGTCGCAGCGAGTCGGCGGCGGCGCCATCCGCCTGGACGGAACCCGTGGCCGGCAGCGCTTCGGATGACTGACCGACGGCACGCGCCAGCGCGGCGGCCACGGCTTCGCCAGCGGTTCCCGCCGGTGCGGGCCAGGCCGAGAGCAGCACTCCCAGCTCGGCGGGTGGAGTGTCCACGACGGCGCGGAGCAGGGCGCGCCAGGCCCTGTCGAGGAGATCGCCGGCCGCGTAGCTGCCGACTTCTTCACCATCGATATCGACCCGTCCTCCGGCGAAGGAGACATCGAGTATTGCTCCGTCGGCAAACTCGAGCCGGAGCTGCGTACGGTCGTCCGCGAGCGTTACTTCGGTCGTGACAATGCGATTCTCGACCTGGGGGAGCACTGCTCCGGCAACACCGGAGGCAGGCTCGGTCGACGACCCGCGGGCGGCGAATGCGACTGCCACACTCGCGACGACGACCCCGGCGAGCGTCTTAGCCGTGAATACGCGCATGATACGGCTTCCGCGAAGGAGTTTGAATCAGATTCCGGTAGAGCACCCAGGCTGACGCGCTGCTCGCTGTCCCCGCCGCGAATGCCAGCGCCGCGATCGCGGATGGGCTGAGCCGCTCGGTCACGCCGCGGACGCCGGCTACGATGCCGAGCGACTGCTCGCTCCAAACGAGGACACTCACGGCCGTGCGGAACGCGAACGCCACCGCATCCAGCAAGCGGATCTCGCCGAAAGCGACGACCGCGTCCCAGGTGATCCCCGTCTGCAGCGACCACCACACCAAAGCCGCGTACCCGAGCAGGATGGGAATTGCCAGACATGCCGCGAGGAGGCCGATGTTCCGGTATCCGGACGGCAGCGGCAGGCGGCGCCACGCGGGGCGGGTCTGCCCGACTGCAGCGCGCGCATTCAGGCCAGCGAGTACTCGAT
>DATMSC010000081.1:0-3239 GCA_035565595.1 Longimicrobiales bacterium
GTATTCGCGGTCGGTGCTTTCGTTGCTTCCGCGTTGGTACCCGAAGATTCAACCACATTCGGCTATCTGGCAGCCCTCTTATCGCTTCTGCTCCTCACCTCGCTGGGTCTCGGCGTTGGCGTGGGGTGGACGGCGTTGCGCGGGCGAATTCGCCTAACCAACGTCGTAGCACCGGCGAATCCCGTTGGCAAACCCGCACCCGTCGATACGCCAACGTCTTCTGCGAAGAATCACTCTGAAGGAGCGCACCGACCGGATTACGTCGTCCAGAGAAGAGACTGGACAGGCGACAACGGCATCGCGGCTCGGAGCTTTGATGTTTATCACCCCGGTTCAAGCAAATCGCTCTTCCTGCGTATTTCGGCCCAAACTGACCAGCCATTTCGGTCGAAGCTGACCACCCGTTTCGGCTCAAGCTGACCACCCGTTTCGGCTCAAGCTGACCGCCGGTTTCGGGCCAAGCTGACCACCTGACGAAGCCTGCAAGACGGCGCTGGACGACCACGACTTCAGGCCGTCTGTTCCTCCGCGGTATCCTGTTCTCCCGGAGGAGCTGATGGCGGCGGAAAGGTTGTCGATGCGCAAGGTTCGAGAAGTGCTGCGGCTACACGCCCTGGGGCACAGCCGACGCGACATCGGTCGTAGCGTCGGAATCAGTCACAACACGGCAGGCTTCTACATTCAGCGAGCGGAGCTCGCCGGCCTGCTCGCCGGCCGCGCTGATGCGCTTGACGATGCGCAGCTCGAGGAAAGGATGTTCCCGCCGCCGCCCGGCCGGGGCGCTCTGCGTCCCCTGCCGGACTGGGCGGAGGTCCATCGGGAGCTGCGCCGTAAGGGCGTGACACTTCAGCTCCTCTGGTCGGAGTATAAGGCGGTGCACCCCGACGGGGTGCAGTACACGCAGTTCGTCACGCGTTACCGCGCGTGGGAGGGCGCGCTCGATCCCGTGCTGCGCCTGGAACACCGCGGCGGCGAGAAGGGGTTTGTCGACTACGCCGGGCAGACGCTGCCCATCATCGATCCAGAGACCGGCGAGATTCACGAAGCCCAGCTCTTCGTGGGCGTCCTCGGCGCGAGCAACCGTACCTTCGCGGAGCTCACCTGGGGTCAGACACTGCCGGAGTGGTGCGGCTCGCATGTACGCATGTACGCGTACTTTGGTGGAGTCCCTGAACTCACCGTACCGGACAATTTGAAGAGCGGCGTGCGTCGCGCCTCCTACTACGAGCCGGACATCAACCCCACCTACCTCGAGCTGGCACGTCACTATGGCACCACGGTGCTGCCCACGCGCACCGGGGCACCGCGGGACAAGGCGAAGGTGGAGACGGCGGTGCAGATCGCAGAGCGCTGGATCCTGGCGGCGCTCCGCAATCACACGTTTCACAGTCTCGCGGAGGCCAACGAAGAGGTGGCGCGCCTGCTGGAGGTGCTCAACAACCGGCCGTTTCAAAAGCTCGAAGGTACGCGCATGACGCGTTTCGAGGAGCTGGACCGACCGGCGCTGCGCCCCCTGCCGGACCAGCCCTATGTCTACGCCGAGTGGAAAAAGGCCCGCGTCAACATCGACTATCACGTCGAGATCGGCCGCCACCACTACAGCGTCCCCCACACGCTGCTGCGCAAGACGGTGGACGTCTCCATCAGCGCGACGGCGGTCGAGATCTTTCATGCCGGGCGGCGCGTCGCCGCGCACCCGCGCAGCCACCGCGTCGGCGGCTTCACCACCGAAGCGGGGCACCGGCCACTAGCGCACCAGCGTCACCTGGAATGGTCTCCCGAGCGCCTGGTGAGGTGGGCCACCACGGTGGGCTCGTCCGCCGGCGCCCTCGTCCAGCGGATCCTCGAGAGCAAGCCGCACCCCGAGCAGGGCTACCGGAGCTGCCTGGGTCTCATGCGGCTCGGCAAGCAGTACGGCGTGGAGCGGCTGGAGGCTGCCTGCTTTCGAGCGCTCCGCAGCGGCGCCACGACGTACCGGTCGGTCCACTCGATCCTGAAGAACGGGCTTGACCGCGTGCCACTCACCGATCAAGCCGAACTCGAATTACCCGCCGCGCATGAGAACGTGCGTGGCCCCAGCTACTACAACATTTGACATGAAAGACGAGAACATGCTCATCGAACAAACGCTGGAGCGCCTGCACGATCTCCGCCTGCCGGGCATGGCCGCCGCCCTCCAGGAACAGGGCTCCGGATCGGCTGCCCACGATCTCTCCTTCGAGGACCGTCTCGCGCTCTTGCTGGAACGCGAGATCACGTGGCGTGACAATCGTCGCATGCAGCGCCGTCTCCAGGAAGCCAAGCTCAGGCTCACCTCCGCGACGCCCGAGGGTATCGATTTTCGGACGACGCGCGGTCTCGACCGTAGCGTGCTGCTCCGGCTCGGCTCTGCCGACTGGGTGCGGCGCCACCAGGTCGTGCTCATTCTCGGACCCACAGGCGTCGGCAAGACGTATGTCGCATGTGCCCTCGGCCACGCCGCGTGCCGCCACGGTCTCTCCACTCGGTACTACCGGGTGGGGCGGCTGCTCGGAGATCTGGCACTCGCGCGCGCCGACGGCTCCTATCCAAAGCTGCTCGCGAAGCTCAGCCGGACGGACCTCCTCATCCTCGACGACTGGGGCCTCGCACCTCTCGGAGACGCCGAGCGCCGCGACCTGCTCGAGATCCTGGAAGACCGCTACGGCCGCCGTGCTACGCTGGTCACCAGCCAGCTACCGATGGAGCACTGGCACGAGTACATTGGCAGCCCGACGCTGGCCGATGCCATCCTCGACCGGCTCGTCCACGGTGCCCACAAGCTCATCATGAAAGGAGGATCCATGCGAAAGAGGCAGGCCGCTCAAGAAGCGGAGCAGCCGGCCGAAAACTGACCCACCAGCGCCGTCGCTGCGCTCCGTCGGCAGTCACCGGGCACTGTGCCGTGGCTGGTCAGCTTCAGCCGAACTGACTGGTCAGCTTGAGCCGAAACGCCTGGTCAGCTTCACCCGATCCTGCTGGTCAACATCGCCGGTCTACGCAGAAAGATATACCAGGCTTACCGGGAGCGCGGTGTGAGTGGGCTGGCCGACGGCCGAAGCATGAACGGACGCGCCGAGATTGTGATGGACGAAGAGGTGAAAACGCTCGCACTCCGCTATTGGCTGGACCACCGCTCCGCGACGCAGAAGGAGATCCATCGACTGGTTAGCGAACATCTTCGAGAGCGGATCGACGCTGGGGAGCTCCCGGCCGATACG
>DATMSC010000082.1:0-2655 GCA_035565595.1 Longimicrobiales bacterium
CCACCGCCTCGTCAACGGCAGCCGCACGGACGGAAATGGCTCGACCGCTCCGGTGCAGGCGACCGATTTCGCCACGGCGTACCCCAACTCCAGGAAGGTTTACGTCGAGGGGCGGTACGGCGTCCGCGTGCCGATGCGCGAGATCGTGCTGTCAGGCGGGGAGCCGCCGCTCCGCGTCTATGACACCAGCGGCCCTCAGGGGGTGGACGTCCGCGAGGGGCTACCGCCACTCAGGAGCGAATGGATCCTGGCGCGCGGGGACGTCGAGGTGGTCGAAGGGCGGTCCCAGGCCGCCATGGTTTCGCCCCAGGACCAGGCGCATACTCGGATCGGGGGGGGACCCCCTGACGCCGGAAATGGTAGCGGCCACGGTGGCGGTGCTGGATACGGGAACGGCAGCGCGCCCGCCAACGGGCGCGCCCACCCGGCCGATTCACCCGAGATGCCACCCTCATTGCTCCGCCCCGTCCTGCGCGCCCGGCCCGGTCACGCGGTCACGCAGCTCCACTACGCCCGTCGCGGCGAGATCACGCCCGAGATGGAGTTCGTCGCGATCCGCGAAGGTTTCGATCCCGAGTTCGTCCGCAGCGAGGTCGCGCGCGGCCGCGCCATCGTCCCGGCCAACATCAACCACCCCGAGCTCGAGCCGATGGCCATCGGCCGGAACTTCAAGGTCAAGATCAACGCCAACATCGGCAACTCCGCCGTCCGTTCCGTCATCGAGGACGAGGTCGAGAAACTGCGTTGGGCCACGCTCTGGGGCGCAGACACGGTCATGGACCTGTCCACCGGGAAGCACATCCACGAGACCCGGCAGTGGATCATCCGCAACTCACCGGTCCCCATCGGCACGGTGCCCATCTACCAGGCGCTGGAAAAGGTGGGCGGCGTTCCCGAGGAGCTGACCTGGGAGATCTACCGCGACACGCTCATCGAGCAGGCGGAGCAGGGCGTCGACTACTTCACCGTGCACGCCGGCGTGCTGCTCCGCTACATCCCGCTGACGGCGAACCGCGTGACCGGCATCGTCTCACGCGGCGGCTCGATCATGGCCAAGTGGTGCCTGGCACACCACCAGGAGAACTTCCTGTACACGCGGTTCCGCGAGATCTGCGAGATCATGCGCGCGTACGACGTCGCCTTCTCCCTGGGCGACGGGCTGCGCCCCGGCAGCATCGCGGATGCCAACGACGAGGCGCAGTTCGCCGAGCTGAAGACGCAGGGCGAGCTGACACGCATCGCCTGGGAGTACGACGTCCAGGTCATGAACGAGGGGCCGGGGCACATCCCCATGCACCTCATCAAGGAGAACATGGACAAGCAGCTCGAGTGGTGCGACGAAGCGCCCTTCTACACACTCGGGCCTCTCACCACCGACGTGGCCCCGGGCTACGATCACATTACCAGCGCGATCGGCGCGGCGATGATCGGCTGGTACGGCACGGCCATGCTCTGCTACGTCACGCCGAAGGAACACCTCGGCCTGCCGAACCGCGAGGACGTGAAACAGGGCGTGATCGCGTACCGCATCGCCGCCCACGCCGCCGACCTGGCCAAGGGGCACCCGCGGGCGCAGGAATGGGATGACGCGCTCAGCAAGGCCCGTTTCGAGTTCCGCTGGGAGGACCAGTTCAATCTCGCGCTCGACCCCGTCACGGCCCGCGCGTACCACGACGAGACGCTCCCGGCTGCGGGTGCGAAGGTCGCGCACTTCTGCTCCATGTGCGGGCCGAAGTTCTGCTCCATGAAGATCACGCAGGACATCCGAAGCCAGGCCGCGGAGCAGGGGACCGGATCCGGCGATCCCGTGCTCGTGGGGCTGGAGGCCAAGGCCCGCGAGTTCCGGGAGAAGGGCGGCGAGATCTACGTGGTGGAGACTCCCGGTACCTGACGGCGGTTCCGGCTATGCTGGCGCCGTTGCGGAAATGACGGCCGGGCAGCGACCATCGCTCCACACCTGCTAAGTCCCGGTTCGCCGCGGCGATCGTCCGCTGGAGGATGTGGGAAATGAAACGACTGGCCATCACCACGATGTTGACACTGGCGACAGCGCTGCCGGCATGCGAGCGACCTGACACCGGCTCGCCGGGCGGGGAGACACCAGCGGCCAACGGGGAGTCCGCTTCGGCAGAATCCACCTTCGTGGATCGGGTATGGATCGTAGCCGAATCGGAACAGGTCGAGATCGGGAGTTACAGGGTCTTCCTGTCTGAAGGGACGCTGGTGATGGCGTCGCCTCACGCCACCCCGGCCTTCGGCTCCTGGCGCTATGTGGACGGACGGCTGACCATCGTGGAGGAGGGGATCGAATACGCGGTGGACATCGTCGAGCTCACCCGGGACGCCTTCCGAATTCGGATACACAGTCCCGGCGATCCGGTCGAGATCCGATTCGGCGCGGCAGACATCGCGACTTGCCCGGCGTGATGGAGGGGCGCGCCAATGCGTCCGCGGGGCCGGGCGGCGCATGATTATTGCCCGGTCCATGGTACCGAATCCGCCAGGCGCGGATCCGGCCATGTTGTCAATCGTGGCTACGCAGGTATTCCTGCGGGCGCGCGATGCACCTTCTTTGCGCGTGATCGGAGCAGCGACGCGCACCGTTCCACCGTTTGCGCTCAGTCGCCGCCCACCACCTCGAGCAGCGGGACGGCG
>DATMSC010000083.1:0-3441 GCA_035565595.1 Longimicrobiales bacterium
GCTGGCGCGCCATGACATCGGCCGAGCGGAGCATGCCGCTGTCCGCCCGCCCGGATTCCATCTCCAGGACCGCGGCCTCGGCCCTGTCCAGAACGTTGGACGCCGAGCCACCGACCGGGAGCGTCGTGCCCCGCCACGACAGGGAGCGCCGCAGCGCCGCTTCCAGGTGGTCGGCAGTCTCCTTGCGCACCTGTTCGACCTGGCCGCGTGCGTCCCGGACCTCGGCGGCCAGCATCGCCGCCGACATCTCGCGGTCGCTGCGGAATCCTTCCTCGACGGTGCGCTCGAATTGCGTCCCCACGCCCGCGATCCGGAGCCGCTGCTCGTCGAAGTACAGCCGGTGCAGCGTTTCGAAGCGGGTGGTCTCCAGCTCGTGGATATGGCCGGAGTAGAGAATCATGTAGAGGTCCGTCCGGTCGGGCGTGAAGCTCATCCGCCCGCTGTCGGCGTATACGGTCCGTGTCCGGCCCGGCGTGCTCATGTCGTAGATGATCACGTCCCACAGCCGGTTCGTCGCGGCGTCGATCTTGGTCGCGTAGAGGTAATATCGGCCATCCATGTTGGACGTCGTCGTGATCTCGTTCACGACCTGCTCCTGCAGCTCCATCATCGGCGTCTGCCGGCCAATGTCGACGAGCAGGTTCTTCAGCCGGTGATTCGTTTCCGGGAGCACCCGGTCGTTGAACCAGATCATGAAAACGGCGAGCACGACGCTCGCCGCGAGCAACGGCATGAGGAGACGGACCAGATTCACGCCACTGGACTTGAGCGCGTTGATCTCGTTGTCAGCCGCGAGCTGGCTGAACGTATACAGCACGGCCACGAGCACGGCCATCGGGAGCGTCAACGCGATGATGTGCGGCAGCGAGAGGAAGAAGACCTCGAGGATGACCCGGAATTCGAGGCCCTTGCCTGCGAGCTCTTCGAAGCGCCTGGCTACAGTGTTGACGAGGAGCAGACCGGTCAGGATCCCGAGCGCGAAGAGGAACGGGCCGACGTGGGCTTTGAGGATGTACCGCGTCAGTATCGACATCTGCCGTTCACGTCCGCCGGTGCCACGGCGCTGATCGCCGCGCACCGCGCGTTCCCCGCCGGCGCCGCACGGATGCCGCGCCGCAGTGGTTGAGGATCACGTAACTGCTTGCTATCTTGCGCCATCCCCGCTGCAACACGCGTGTGGCCCACGGCCGGGTCCCCCGCTGGCGCACGCCGTCACGGATAGCGGGTCGAATGCGTTGTGATGGTATGCGGCGTCGCTGGATTCTGTTCCCCCTGCTCGTGCTCCTGCCCTCGCCGCTCACGGCGCAGATTCCCGCTGCCGATGGCGACGGTGCGACGCCGGACGCGGCAGTGATCGCCGACGCCGTCCGCACGATATTTCGAGTTTCCAGCCGATTCTCAGATCTCACCGCCCGCGGCCTCTTCGGATCCGGGTCCGCTGAACCGACGCTGACCATCGGTCTGAAACCGCTCCCCATTGCTGCATCGCTCCGTTCGCGGGCCGCGCCATCCCCGCAGTTCTTTGGTGCGGCGATCGGGCCGAACTTCACCGAGGGCTGGATCGGAGCGACCCGGACCCGGCTCATGGCGCCGTTCGGGGGCGAGATGCCGACCCCGGTGGCCATGGCGTCGACCGTACCGGCGATTCCCGTCCTGACCGGTGAGGACGAAGACGACGGTGCCGGCGACCTGCTCCCGGGCGTCCTCGGCGAATACGCCGACATCGGCATGGTCGTGACCGGCCGGGGCGAGCTGGGCGGCGCGTGGAATCGGTTCACCCCGTGCGACGCGACCGCGCTCATCACCTGCAGCCCGGGCGTCATACCCCAGCTCACGCCGGACTTCCAGTTCGGTGTACGCGTCGGCGGGACGATATCGGACCGCGTGCACGTGAGCGTCGACTACGACCAGCGGCGGGAGTTCGACGCGGCGAACAATATCAACGTCTACTACCAGGGGCTAGAGGGCGAATTCCTCCAGCGGGTCGAGATCGGCGACGTCTCGATATCGCTTCCCGCGTCACGTTACCTGACGCAGGGCATTCCGGCCGGCAACTTCGGCTTCAAGGCCATTGGCGAGGTGGGACCGCTGAGCATCCAGGCGGTGTGGGCGCAGCAGAAGGGCGACGTGACCACCCGGTCGTTTCGCCTGGGTGGCACCGCTGGGCCCGAGGGGCTCGTCCAGGACGCGAGCATCGTCCTCGAAGACGGGGACTACGTGAAGGGGCAGTTCTTCTTCCTGGTCGACCCGGACAGCCTGACGGGCGCACCGCACGTGGACGTCCTCTCGCTCCGCTCGACGGACGCGCCACCCACCCTGGCCCCGGCGCCGGGCGGCGTGATCCAGGTGTTCCGCAACGACCAGATCTCGGCGCTCGACCCGCAGACGATGGGGCAGCTCGGCTACTTCCACGCCGACGCGTTGCCGCCGGGCGGCGGTGCGCCCCACAGCCGTCAGTTCCGCCGGCTCACGCAGGGTGAGGACTACCTGATCCATCCCAGCGGGCTCTGGCTGATGCTCCGCACGCCGCTGCGCCCGGACGAGGCGCTGGCCGTGGCGTACCGTACTGCATCGGGCGAGGAGGTCGGGACGCTGAACCCCGAGCAGGCGCCTGGTACGCCGACGCTGCGGCTGATCCGCGGTCCGCTCTCGACGCACGAGCCGGGGGAGCCGACGTGGCGCTTCGAGATGCATCAGGTCTATCGCCTCGACAGCTCCGACGGTGTGGACCCGACCAGCGTCGATCTCGACATCTCGCTCGGTCCGCTCGCGCTCGGCCGAACCTTCAAGGACAACGCCGGCACGCCGGTCTCGTACCTGAAGCTCTTCGGTCTGGACGAGGAAGCGCCCGCCGACCGGATCGACGGGATTCGTGTCTATCAGCCGGCGCGCTCCGAGTTCGGCGACATCGACACGGCGTCGCCGTTCAGCGGCACATTCATCGTCTTTCCCACGCTCCGGCCGTTCGCCGAGCCGCCGCCCGTGCCGAGCGCGCTGCTCACCGCCGAGGAGGCGCTGGCGCTCCTCGGGATCGAAGCGAACCCCACGATTTACGAAGAGCGGAATCCCACGCTCCGGGATGCCGGCACCCGCTTCCAGCTCACCGCGAACTATCGCGTCCGCCTCGAGGGGCTCGTCTCCACCTTCAGCCTGGGTGCCTTCGGCATCCGCGACGGTAGCGAGCGCATCCAGGTGGACGGCCGCCCGCTCGAGCGGGACCGCGATTACATCATCGACTACGACATCGGGCTGGTCACGCTCCTCGATCCGCAGGCGATCTTCGGCGCGAACCCGGACGCCGAGATCCGCGCTGACTGGGAGCAGAAGGCGCTCTTCCAGATCGCGCCCACGAGCATCTTCGGGCTGAGCGCCAATTACGCGCTCGGCGAGCTCGGCGAGCTCAACTTCATGGGGATGTACCAGGGCGAGAAATCGCTGATG
>DATMSC010000084.1:0-9765 GCA_035565595.1 Longimicrobiales bacterium
CGGAGAACTGCTCGTATTCGGTCCGCGCGAGCGTGTATCCGACGACGAGGCGCGTCCGGAAATCACTCACAGGCAGCGGCAGCCCGAAGCGGATGCTCGCACCGGTGCGGCGCCGCTGGCCTTCGGGGAACTGGACGAATCGGTCACGTGCCCGGAACAGCGATAGCGAGCCGCTCACCCGCGATCCGCGGATCGCCGGGTCGCTGTAGCTGGCTTCGAAGTTGTTGTTCCAACGGCCGAACTCCCAGCGGAGGGAACCCGACTTCGCCTGACCCAGGATGTTCGGCTCGTCGTAGCCGAGGAAGCCGGAGAGTCCGCCGCCACCGCCGATCGAAGTCCCGAAGTTGATCGAGCCAGTCTGCTTCTCCGTGACTTCGAAGGTGATGTCGACGTCCCCGTTCTCGTTGGGCTCGATGCGCGGCAAAGGCAACGGCGACTCGAAGAAGCCCAGACCCATGATGCTCTGGTAACTCTGGATCAGGCGCTCCTCACTGTAGACGTCGCCCGGGAGGATGAAGATCCGGTCACGGATCACCTTCTCGTGGGTCTTCGTGTTCCCCACGATGCTGACCCGATTGACGTACGCCGGCGGCCCCTCCTCGATCTGCCAGGTCACGTTGACGGCCGGCGTGCCGTCTTCCAGCGTCGTCCGCTCGACCACCGGGTTGACCCGCGCGTACAGGTAACCCTGATTGCGGTACAATTGCGAGATGCGCGCCGTGGCATCGTCGAAGGCGCTCCGATCGAAACCCTCAGACCTCGATCGCCCGCCGATACCCAGCCCGGCGAGCAGACCGCCGCGGTTCTGATCGAAATACTGCCGCAGGTCGGATTCGGGGAACCGACGATTCCCCACAACCGCGAAGTTGCCCAGCCGGTACTGGGGGCCCTCATCGATCTCGATGATGAGCTTCGCCTTCCCGCTCACCGGGTCGACGACCAGAGAGTCGCCCACGACCGTGAAGTCGAGGTATCCCGCCGAAGCGTAGAAATCCGGAAGGCGTTCGCGCAGGTCCGTCCTGACCTTTTCCTCGTCGTACAGGCCGCTCCGGAACCAGAGGAAGCCCTCGGGCTTCGTTCCCATCGCGTCCCAGAGATCGTCAGCCGAGAACGCCTGGTTGCCCCGGAACTCGATCTCGGCGACGGCCACGCGCTGCCCGGCGTCCACGTCGAAGACCAGACGGTACTCGCCAGGCTGCGATTCCGGTTCCAGGCGGTGGCTGACGCTGCGCACCATGAAACCGCGCTGCCGCAGCATGTCGCGGATCAGGTTTTCGGCGGTGGCGACGCGGGACGGCACCATCGGGGAGCGCACCACGAGCTTCGCCGAGTCGCGTACCGTCGACGACCGGATGTAGTCCAGCCCTTCGAACTGGATGTCAGTCACGAAAGGCCGCTCCACGATGTCCATCCTGAGGATCACGTTCCCCTGGTTGGCATCGTTGGCGAACCGGGAGTAAATCTTCACGTCATCGTAGAAGCCGGAGGCCATGAGGCGACGGATCGCCTCGTTCAGGTCGCGGTAGTCGATCGAGTCTCCGGGGACCAGACCGGCCTGCGCCACCACGATGGCTGGGATCTGCCGGACGGTGCCGGTGACGTACACGGTATCCAGCACCCCGCCCCGGCCGACGTCGATCTGCTGCGCGGACGCCGCCGAAACGAAGATCGGCAGACACATGGCCAGCGCCCCGGCGAAACATGCCCGGGGCGCCCACGAATTTCTCAGCTTCATGTCTTTGTCGATGATGGCACGCGGAATTCGAGGTTCTCGCCCTCCGGCGCGACGCCCACCTCGATCTCGTCGCCGGCCGTGAATTCGGCCATCAGGATCTTCTCGGAGAGCGGATCCTCCAGGAACCGCTGGATCGCCCGGCGAAGCGGGCGGGCGCCAAACGTTTCGCTGTAGCCGCGGTCGACCAGGAACCTGATCGCCTCGTCCGTGAGCTTGAGCGTGAGCTCTTCCTCGGTGAGGCGGTTCCTGACGTCCCTGAGCATGATATGCACGATCTCCCCGATCTGCTCCCGTGTCAGCGGGTGGAAGACGATGATGTCGTCGACCCGGTTCAGGAACTCCGGATTGAACGCACGCTCGATCTCCTCCCTCACCTTCCGCTGCATGGACTCGTAGTTCGTCTCCGCGTCCTGCGTGTGGAAGCCGAGCGCCTTCCCCTTGCTGATGTCACGGGCGCCGAGGTTCGACGTCATGATGATGACCGTGTTCTTGAAATCGATTACACGGCCGTAGTTGTCCGTCAGGTGACCCTCGTCCAGCACCTGGAGCAGGATGTTGAAGACGTCCGGATGCGCCTTCTCGATCTCGTCCAGCAGGATCACCGAATACGGCTTGCGCCGGACGGCCTTCGTGAGCGTGCCCGAATCCTCGTAGCCGACATAGCCCGGAGGTGCGCCGATCAGGCGGGAAACGGAGAACTTCTCCATGTACTCGCTCATGTCGACGCGGATGAGCGCATCCCGGTCGGCGAACAGGAACTCGGCCAGCGCACGGGCCAGCTCCGTCTTACCCACGCCCGTCGGACCGCTGAAGATGAAACTCCCGATCGGCCGGCGAGGATCCTTGAGCCCTGCGCGGCTGCGCCGGATCGCCCGGCTGATCGCGCGAATCGCCTCGTCCTGACCGACGACCCGCTGGTGCAGCTCGTCCTCCATCCGGATGAGCCGTTCGGTCTCGGCCTCCTGGAGGCGAGTCACCGGAATGCCCGTCCAGCGGCTGACGATGAACGCGATGTCCTCTTCCCCGATCACGGGGCGATGAGTGCGCCGCTCCTGCTCCCACTCCTCCTGCTTGCGACGGATCTCGGCCTGGAGCTCCCGCTCCTGGTCCCTCAGCTCCGCCGCAGCCTCGAAATCCTGATCGCGGATCGCGGCGTCCTTGCGCTTCGCCAGCTCCTCCAGCTTCTCCTTCAGGTCGGCGACCTCGGGGGGCGGAACCTGCGTGGCGAGGCGCGCCCGCGCGCCGGCCTCGTCGATCACGTCGATCGCCTTGTCCGGGAGGAACCGGTCGGTGATGTAGCGCTCCGACAGCTTGGCCGAAGCAACCAGCGAGCTGTCGGGGATCACGACTTTGTGGTGCTCCTCGTAGTGCTTCTTGAGACCGCGCAGGATCTCGATCGACTCATCGACGGTCGGCGGATCCACGATCACGGTCTGGAAGCGACGCTCGAGGGCGCCGTCCTTCTCGATGTACTTGCGGTATTCGTTGAGCGTCGACGCACCGACGCACTGCAGCTCGCCCCGGGCCAGGGCAGGCTTGAGCATGTTGGACGCGTCGATCGCGCCCTCGGCCGCACCCGCGCCGACCAAGGTGTGCAGCTCGTCGATGAACAGGATGATGTCCTTGTTCTGGGCGATCTCGTTCATGATCGCCTTGAGCCGCTCCTCGAACTGGCCGCGGTACTTGGTGCCAGCGATGACGGCAGCCATGTCCAGCGCCAGGACGCGGTGGTCCCGCAGGCTGTCGGCGACCTCGCCCTTGGCGATGAGCTGCGCCAGCCCCTCAACGATGGCCGTCTTGCCGACGCCCGGCTCGCCGATCAGGACCGGGTTGTTCTTCTTGCGCCGGCTGAGCACCTCCATGACCCGCTCGATTTCCTTCTCGCGGCCGATCGTCGGGTCGAGCTTGCCCTCGCGGGCGAGCTCCGTCAGGTCACGGCAGAAGTGGTCCAGCGCTGGCGTCTTCGACTTCTTCTCGCCCTTCGGCGTCGGCGTCGGCCCGCCGGCGGACGAGGACGGCTGCGATGGATTCACGTCACTACCCAGGAGCTTGAGAGTTTCAGCGCGCGCTTCGTCCAGCGACACTCCCAGGGAGTTCAAGACTTGCGCCGCGATACCCTTCTCTTCCCTGAGCAGCCCCAGGAGGAGGTGTTCGGTCCCGACGTACGAGTGATTCAGCTCCCGCGCCTCGGCCATTGCGTACTCGAGTACCTTCTTGGCACGGGATGTATACGGCAGCTCGCCCAGCGCAATCGTCGCCTTGCCCTTCCGTACGGACTCCTCGACGCGCTCGTGGACCTGCTCCAGGTCGACGTTGAGATTCAGGAGTACCGCTGCGGCGACGCCCTCGCCTTCCCGGATGAGGCCCAACAGGATGTGCTCGGTTCCCACGTAGTCGTGCTGGAGCCGGATGGCCTCCTCCCGGGCCATCGCCAGCACTTTCCGCACTCGGTCCGTGAAGTTGTAATTCATGGATGCCCCTCTACCCGGAGACGCCGGACCTCAAGAACGAATAAAGCCACTCAACCCCTTCCGTTCTCGTCGAGCGCCTCTCGATCTTCGGAGACGCTTCCCTCGGTCGCGAGAATACGGCGGACATAGGCAGCACGATGCAAATCGCTGTCCGATTCAGTCAGGGGTCTGCCCGCCGCCTGCTCGAGGTGAGCGGCCTGCGTGTAGATCATGATCTTGTTGAGCGTATATACCCTTAGCCCTGGTAGGAGTTTCATGCTGACGCCCAGTCGGACCCCGCTCAGGAGGTTCATGACCTCCTCGAACGAAAGGGATCGCGCGTAGCGGAGCAAGCCGTATGCCCGCCAGATCTTGTCCTCGATCACAGCGGGCGCATCGCGCATGAGGACGCTCCTCGCCTGCATCTCGTAGGTGATCACCTGCTGCACGATCCGGTTCAGGTGATCGACCAGGTCCTCCTCACTCTTGCCGAGCGTCGTCTGGTTGGAGATCTGGAAGAAGTTCCCGACGACCTCCGAACCCTCGCCGTAGAGCCCACGGAAGGTGAGTCCCACCTGGCCTATCCCCTGGAGCACCTTGCCGATCTCCTTGGTCAGGACCAGCCCCGGCAGGTGCACGAGCACCGAAGCCCGCAGGCCTGTGCCGACGTTGGTCGGACAGCTCGTGAGATATCCGAACTCGGGATGGTACGCGAACGGGAGTTGCGCGCCCAGCTCCTCGTCGAGCTGATCCACCAGGGAGTACGCTTCCTGAAGCCGGAGCCCTGAAAGGAGCGCCTGGAGCCGAAGGTGGTCCTCCTCGTTGACCATGACCCCGACGACTTCCTTCGGGCCCAGGAACAGACCTGCGCCGGGTGCTGGCGCTTCGGAGCCGTCGCCGGCCATCTCCCGCGATATCAGGTGACGCTCCAGCAGGACCTGGCGCGACAGCCGGTTGAGGTTCGTGAGGTCCAGCGCCACGCCGCCGGTCAGACTGTTCCCGCTCTCGACGGCCTCGGACAACCGCTCATAGACCTGCGCCCGCTCCGCGGGGCGGCACCGCGAGGTGAAGGACAGCCCCTGGAGGTTGCGGGCGAGGCGTACGCGGGTCGACAGGACGATGTCGCTGTTCGGCCCGCTGGCTTCCAGCCACCCCAGCCCGAAGTCGCTGAGCGCGGTGAGGTCGAGCATGGTCAGGCGATCCCCTCGAGCGCGCGTATCTGGTCGCGTATCTGGGCGGCCCGCTCGAAGTCCTCGCAGGCCACTGCCTTGTCCAGCTTCCGTCGCAACCCGGCAATGCGTTCCTGGCGCTCGTTCTCTGTCGGGTCCGGCGGGAGGTAGACCTTCCCCAGGTGCTGGGTGCTGCCGTGCAGTCTCCGGAGCAGTCCGCGGAGGTGCGCCTCGAAGCTGACATAGCAGTGCGAACAGCCGACCCGCCCGGCCTTCTTGAAATCGTCCAGCGAAAGACCGCAGAAGGCGCACGGGCCGTTGGGCGAGACGTGTTCGACGCCGGATTCCTTCCCCATCTGCGCGAGGAAATCGGTGAGCGGGAAGCTGGCCGAACCGGTCCCCGGCTCGAGCCCCTTATCCGCCGCGCACGGCTCGCATAGATGGAACGTGCTCATCTTGTTGTCGACGATCTGCGTCCAGTGAATGACCGCTTCGTTCTTGCCGCAATGATCACAGACCATGGTGCGCTCTGCCAGCCCGTGGTAGAAGTCTCAATGCGACACGCTGCGGGATGAGAATCCGGGGGACGACGCCGCGTCGTTCCGAGTAACGCATGTAGTGAACACTCCCGGCATCTCAATTACCCCTGTTGCGTCGGGTAGAAGCTCCGGAGCTGCCTGTCCGAGATCAGGAGCACCCGATCGGCGCGGTCCGCAAGCTCGCGATTGTGCGTCGCTATGATGAGCGCGACCTGGTGCCGCGCGCGGATCTGGAAGAACAGGTCGTGCAACTGTTCGCTCGTCTGCGTATCGAGGTTGCCGCTCGGCTCGTCCGCAATGACTACCAGTGGTCGATTGGCGAGTGCCCGGGCGACGGCCACGCGCTGCTGTTCGCCGCCGCTGAGCTGCCACGGTCTGTGGCTCATGCGGGCGGAGAGGCCGACGTCAGCGAGCAGTTCACGGGCACGCTCAACGGCCGATTTCCGGCTGACGCCGCCGATGATGAGCGGCATCATGACGTTCTCCAGCGCCGTGAACTCGCGCAAGAGGTGATGAAACTGGAAGACGAAACCAATGTTGCGGTTGCGCACCTCCGCCAGTTCCCGATCCGACAGCGTCGCGAGATCCCTTCCGGCGAGGAGGATCTGCCCGGCGGTGGGGCGGTCCAGGCCGCCGAGCAACTGGAGGAGCGTCGATTTTCCGGCGCCGCTCGCTCCCACGATCGCCACGGCTTCACCCGGCGCCACCTGGAGGTCTACCCCGTCCAGTACGACGAGTTCTGAGCCATCGCCGCCGATGTATACCCGCCTCAGCGCGCGGCATTCGATGGCGGGCTGCGGTGCCGCCGCCGTCGCCGGGGCGCCCTCGGGCTGCGAGCGCCTTTCCGTCGCCGCGGCGGTCACGACGTCCATCGGCTCAGTCATGCCGGATCGCCTCGACCGGAAGGAGCCGGGACGCCTGGAGCGCCGGGTAGATCGTCGCGGCAAAGCTGATGAGGATGCTCAGCAGCAGAATCAGCGTCAGGTCCAGCGGCTCCAGAGCAACGGGCAGGCTGTCCAGGAAATAGACGTCCGCCGGCAGCTCGATGAAACGATAGCGTCCGAGCAGCGTGACCAGGCCGATCCCCGCGGCTGCGCCAAGGACTGTGCCAATGGTCCCGATCGCGAGCCCCTGCAGGACGAAGATCCTGAGGATCCGGGCCGAGGTCATGCCCATCGACTTGAGTATCCCGATCTCCCGCGTCCGGTCCGCAACCACCATGATGAGCGTGCTCACGATGTTGAACGCCGCGACGATGACGATCAGGAAGAGGATCACGCCCATCGCGATCTTCTCCAGCTTGAGGGCGGAGAAGAGTGAGCCGTTCAGCCTGATCCAGTCTTCGGTCCAGTATCCGTCACCCAGCTCGGTGCTCACCTGCGCCGCGATCTGGCTGGCAGCCCACGGATCCGCGACGTTGACCGCGACGCCGCCGCTCTGGTTGGGATCGAGCTCGAGTATCTCGCGCACCACGTCGAACGAGGCGTACATGTTCTGCATGTCGTACTCGTACATGCCGGCATTGTGAATGCCGGTGACCTCGAACTGGTGCGCCGTCGGGGGCAGAATGTCGCCGGTGCCGCTGACCTTGATGTTCTCGATCGAATAGAGCGTGAGGAGCATGCCAGGATACGCGCCCAGATCGACCGCCAGTTGCTGGCCGAGGATGATCCCCGGGAGTCCGGAAAGCGTGGGGCCGAACGCCAGCTCGCCCGACCGCAATTTCGCGTCGACCTCGGTGAGGGGAGCGTGCTCCGTCTGCACGTCGACGCCGTACAGCATGCCCGTCCTGCCATATTCCCCAGCCACTACCGCGACCTGCGTCATGATGAAGGGCGCTGCCGTGACCACGCCGGGAACGCCGCGCACCCGCTCCACGACCGCGGGCCAGTCCGTCACCCGCAGCCGCAGCTTCGCGGTGTCGTTGTCGAAGACGTAGATGTGCGGGTTGTTGCCGAGGATCTTGGCGCGGAGGTCGCGCTGGAGCCCGGTCATGACGGCGATGACGGTGATGAGCGCGGCCACGCCCACGAACACGCCACCGACGGCGATCCAGGTGATCAGCGACAGGAAGCGCCCCTTCCGGCGGGATGCCAGATAGCGGCGCGCGACGTACCACTCCAAACCCCTCATTGCCCGCCTCTGCCCTATTCGGGCCTCATGGTCGGGAACAGGATGACATCGCGAATCGATGGCTGGTCCGTAAGCAGCATGACCAGCCGGTCCACGCCGATGCCGACACCCCCCGTGGGCGGCATGCCGTACTCGAGAGCCCTGATGTAATCCTCGTCCAGCACCTGGGCCTCATCATCGCCTGCGGCCCGGAGGCGCGCCTGTTCGCGGAACCGCTCCCGCTGGTCGATCGGGTCGTTCAGCTCGCTGAACGCGTTGGCGAGCTCCCGCCCCGCGACGATGAGCTCGAACCGCTCGACCAGCGTGGCGTCGCTCCGCTTCGGCTTCGCAAGCGGCGACAGCTCACGCGGATAGTCAACGATGAATACCGGACCGTCCAGGTGCGGTTCCACCAGTTCCTTGAACAGCTCGTCCACCAGCTTCGCCCGTCCCATCCCGGCCACGCCCTCGATGCCGAGAGACTGCGCAGCGTTCCGCAAGGCTTCGTCGTCCATGGAGGCGACATCGAGATTTCCGTACCGCGCGAGCGCGCCGTAATACGTCAGGCGCTGGAAAGGCGGCGCGAAATCCAGCTCGACTCCCTGATACCGGAGGCGGGTCTCTCCGCCGCGTTCCTGGCGGACCAGCGTCACGAGGAGCTCCTCCACCAGCGCCATCATGTCGGAGTAGTCCGCGAAGGCCTGGTAGAACTCGAGCATCGTGAACTCAGGATTGTGGGTCCGGTCGATCCCCTCGTTGCGGAAGTCCTTGCCGATCTCGTAGACGCGTTCGAGCCCCCCGACGATGAGACGCTTCAGGTAGAGCTCGTCCGCGATCCGCAGGTAGAGCGGCATGTCCAGCGCGTTGTGATGCGTAGTGAACGGCCTCGCGGACGCGCCACCGTAGATCGGCTGCAGGACCGGCGTCTCGACCTCGAGGTAGCCCCGATCGTCGAGGAATCGCCGGATCGCCGAAACGATGCGGGTGCGCGCAATGAACACATCGCGCACCGCCGGATTCACGGCGAGGTCGGCGTACTGCTGCCGGTAGCGCTGCTCGACGTCAGCGAAACCGCCGTGGACCCGCCGCTCTCCCGTCTCCGGGTCTACCTCCTCCTTGCCGAGCGGAAGCGGCCGAAGCGACTTGGCGAGCAGCTCCCATGCGCGCACCCGGACGGTGATCTCTCCTGCCCGGGTTCGAAACACCGTGCCGTCGATACCGATCCAGTCGCCGATGTCGAGGAGCTCGAGGAGCGCGTACACGTCATCGCCGAGGTCGGCGAGCCGGAAGTAGAGCTGGATCTTCCCGGAGCGGTCGGTAAGGTCCATGAAGGTCGTGCGCCCGTGGCTCCGGATCGACACGATGCGTCCGCCCAGGCGCACTTCCGGCTCCGCTGGTGGCTGGCCTTCCTCCGCCGCCGCGGTCTCGAATTCCTGGCGCGCGCCGGCGGCGTCGTGTGTTACGTCGTACCGGTAGGCAAACGGTTCGATACCGCGCCGCTTCAGCTCCTCATACCGCTGTTGCCTGGTCTCCAGGACGTGCGTCCCCTTCGGCGACCCCTCCTCGCCAGACATCAGCCGATCATCCCTTCGACCATGGTCATGCCGCCTGCCCCCCGAATTCCTTGAGGTATGCGTGAATGAACGGGTCCAGGTCACCATCGGTGACGCGATGGACATCACCGACCTTGAGCTCGGTCCGGTGGTCGGTGACCATGGTGTACGGCTGGAAGACGTACGATCGGATCTGGTTCCCCCAGG
>DATMSC010000085.1:0-2840 GCA_035565595.1 Longimicrobiales bacterium
ACGAGCCCGGAGGCCAGGGAGTTCCTGAGGAAGATGTCCGCGTAGCCGCCAAGGCTGACGACGCCCTCCTGGATTCGCGCACCGCCGGAGTCGTTGAGTCCGACAACGGGCGCACCCGTCTTCATGGCCAGGTCCATCACCTTGCAGATCTTCTCGGCATGTGCTTCCGAGAGCGAACCGCCGAATACGGTGAAGTCCTGGCTGAAGACGAAGACCTGGCGACCGTGGATGGTGCCGTGTCCGGTCACGACGCCGTCACCCGGAATCTTGCGGTGCTCCAGGCCGAACCCGACTGTGCGGTGGGTTACGAATGGATCCAGCTCGACGAAGCTCCCCTCATCGAGCAGCAAGTCCAGGCGCTCGCGGGCTGTCAGCTTGCCGCGCGCGTGCTGCGCATCGGTGCGTTCACGGCCGCCACCCTCGCGGGCGGCCCGGCGCCGCTCCTCGAGCTGCGCCAGCTTTTCGCGCATCGACACGTCAGCCGCCGCCCGCCGCCCGGATGGGAACCGGTACGCGCGACTCAATGCGTACGAGGAACGGCCTGCGCTCGACGTACCCGTCACGCACTGTCAGGATGCCGGTCGCGCCACGAATCGCGTTCAGGTTGCGCATGCGGCTGGACACGCTGGCCGGTCTCGTGTCGCCGGCAATGGCTTCGAGCACCAGCCGCGTCGCGTCATAGGCGAGGGCGGGAACCGCGTTCGCCAGCGAGCGGCGGTAAGTGTTTTCGTACCACCCGACGAACTCGTCCCATGCGAGCGCATCGCTCCCGGACAGGAACGGCGTTGCGGCGATCACGCCCTCCACGTGTTGCGGTTCGATCACGCGCAGTAGTTCTTCGGCGGCCCACTCCTCGCTGCCCAGAATCTGCAGACTGTCCCCCTTCAGCCCGTAGTACTCGAATTGCGGTGCCAACTGGCGGATGTCCCGGACGGGTGCCGGCACGAACACGGCTGCAGGCGAGGCGGCCCGCAACTGCACGAGCGGTTGAGCGAATGTCGTCGTACCCGAGTCGTACGGCACGTTCGCCACGACCTGGCCGCCCGCCGCGCGCAGCGCCTCGATGAATGCCGCCGCCTGGAGCTCGAACTCGCGCATCCGCGGATACAGCACGCCAATCCGGTCGAGACCGATCGACACCGCGTACTGCGCCAGCGCCTCGGCGCCGCGCGTGTCCACGCTGCCAAGCGAAACTACGTTCTCGAGACCCCACGGGGTCACATCTTCCAGCGGGCTGACGATCGCCAGGTCCGGCGAACTTCGCGCGCGCGCCGCCGATACGATCGACGGGGCGAGGAGCGGACCGATTACGCCGAACGCGCCGCGCCCCTCCAGCTCCCGTACCAGGGCGGAGGCACGTTCGGTGTCCCCGGCGTCGTCGAGCACAACGAGCTCGATCTCCGCTCCGGTTTCCGTGTTGAAACGGTCCACGCCGATGCGGATGCCTTCGAGAATGAGCTCGGCGTACTGCGTGAGGACGGGAGACCCCGTCTGCGGCAGGATCGCGCCCAGTACGCCGGTCAGCCTCTCGGGCACCATCGAGCGTGCCTGTGTCGCCATCTCGAGACCCTGTCGCCTCTGTGGCGAACCTTCGGGATAGACGGAAGCGTACCGCTCTGCGTGGGCGGCGGCTGCAAGGTAATCGCCGGCTCGTTGCGCTGCCTGCGCTGCGACCCAGAGCGCCGGTACCGACGACGTCGTGCCGGGCATGTCGCTCACGATTTCCTCGGCAATGGCGCGCGCGACTGCGTAGTTGCCGTCGTCCAACGCCTCCCTTGCCTCGGCCAGCATTTCGGCCGCCCTCGCCTGTTCGGCCGCGGTGACCGGCACGTCGGCAAGTCGCGGTGAGGTGGTGCCGGGCACGGCCGTGACCGGTCCCCGGCCGCCGCATGCTCCGACAATCATGACGCATATCGCCGCAAGCCACAGTCGCTTCACTGCGTAGCTCCCCTGCATGGCTGATCGGATCCTGTGGGCGGTCCGCGGGCCGCCGGGCCCGCGTGAACGAAAAACATACCTCCGCCGCCGGATGTACAAAAGGGACGAACCCCCACATCGGGGGTTCGTCCCTTCGATCACTCGCTGGTCCGGCGGATTCACTCCGCCTCTTCAGCCTCCGGCGCAGCGTCTTCCGCGGCAGCTTCCGGTTCCTCGGCTGCAACCGGCTCGACGACCTCCGCCTGAACCTCGGCCGGCTCGGCAGCCGATGCCTCGGCCGCCGCCTCGGTCTCGCCTGCAGCCGGGGATTCCGCCTCGGCGGACTCGGCCTCGGCGGCGGTCTCCTCCGGCACGACGCCAACCGGCAGGATCGCCAGAGCCTTCAGCACGATCCGCCGGTTCACCGCGTCCGACTCGATCACCCGGAGCTGCATCGCCTGCCCCTCCTGCACGGGCGCGCCCTGGCCCTGGGCTTCCGCCGGCAACTGGCTCAGCGGCACGAACCCTTCGACGTCATCGCCCAGATCGACCACGACGCCCTCGTCGAGAATCCGGACCACCGTGCCCGTCGTCTCGACACCGGGCGCGTACTGATCCACCAGCCGCGACCACGGATCGTCTTCCGTCTGCTTGAGACCGAGCGAGATCCGCTTGTTCTCGGCGTCCACGCCGAGGACCACGACCTCGACGTCGTCACCCTTGCGCAGCACTTCCGACGGGTGCTGGATCCGGCGAGTCCAGCTCATGTCCGAGATGTGGATCAGACCGTCGATTCCCGGCTCGATCTCGACGAACGCGCCGAAGGACGTGAGATTCCGGACCTTCCCCTGCACCCGCGTACCCGTCGGATACTTGAGCGGCAGCGCCAGCCACGGATCCTCCTCGATCTGCTTCATGCCGAG
>DATMSC010000086.1:0-5455 GCA_035565595.1 Longimicrobiales bacterium
ACTCCGAACGCGTAACGACGACCGGTTCCCGATCGAGCAGCGGATGACCCACGTAGTGGGCGGACGCGCCGGCGTCCCGGAACCACTCCTCCTCGAACGGCAGGATGACGGCGAGCCGATCCGTGTATCTCGCGAGCTGCCGCACGCGACCCACGTGCCATGCCCACACCTGTGGCGCGATGTAGTAGAGTACCGGGATGGAGAGATCGTGCGCGGCCCTGGCGAGCCGGAGATTGAAACCCGGGTAATCGATGGGGAGGACGAGGTCCGTTGCCCGGGCGCGCATCTCCTCCCGCACCCGCCGGAACAATCGGAAGAAGTACGGGAGCCGGCCCGCGACCTCGACGAATCCCATGACCGCAAGGTCGCGGACATCCGCGAGGAGCTCGACGCCCGCCTCTGCCATTTTCGGGCCGCCGAGACCGTAGAGCGTCGAGCCGGGCCACCGACGTCTCAGCGCGCGCGCCACCGCTGCGCCGTGAACATCGCCTGAAGGTTCGCCCGCCGCCAGCAGGATCGTCGGCCCGCTCCGCGTCACGTCACGCGACCCAGATACCAGATCAGGAGGAGAGCGAGGATCAGTCCGGCCACGAGCTTCCAGAGTGCCGGCGGTCTGCGCGGACCTGCCGCGCCCTGTCGGCGTTCACGCCGGATGCGTATGAGCGACATGCTGTTCGATTCGGTCGATAATGTCCAGAGCGACGCCGAGCGCCCGCCGCCCATCCTGTCCCGTCACCACCACGGGCGCCTCGCCGTTCAGTGCAGCAACGAAGCTCTCCAGCTCCCGCCGCAACGGCTCGACGCCGTCACTCTCGATGGGGATGCGCTCGACGATGTCGCTGAGTGACGTCGCGGCAAACGGAACTCCCGGGGTGAGCGTGGCGCCGGCCTTGAGCCTGTAGAAATCACCCCGCCCCACCGCCAGATCCAGGCTCAGATAACCCGATCGCTGGAAGAATCTGATCCTGCGCATCCGCTCGACCGACACGCGGCTCGCCGTGAGGTTAGCCACTCCCCCGCCCTCGAACTGCAGCCTGGCATTTGCGATGTCCGGGCTCGTTGTGAGGACGGGAACGCCGACGGCCGCGATGTCCACGACATCCCGGCGCATCAGGCTCAGCACGAGATCCAGGTCGTGGATCATGAGGTCCAGCACGACAGCGACATCCGTGCCCCGGGGACCGAATGGGGCCAGCCTGTGGCTCTCGACGAAGAGCGGCTCGTCCAGGTATGGTTCGCACGCCCGCAGCGCGCCATTGAATCGTTCCACGTGCCCGATCTGCACGAGCGCACCGCTGGCCTCAGCCGCTTCCAGGATCCGGTCTGCGGCGTCGAGCGTGGGCGCAATGGGCTTTTCGATGAGGACGTGGATGCCGCGGTCCAGGGCGGAACGGGCAACTTCCTCGTGGTGCGTCGTTGGCACGGCGACGACCACCGCCTCTACCCGGTCGAGGAGGTCGGCAGCGTTCTGGAAGGGGGCTGCATCCAGCTCCGTCGCGACGGCGTGGAGCCGGTCGGAATCGGTGTCACAGATCCCGGCGAGCGTCACCCCCGGAAGCGTACGGAGGATTCTCGCATGGTGGTAGCCCAGGCTCCCCACCCCGATCACGCCGAGCGCCAGCGTACGAGCTGCCATGGCCATCCTCCGCGCGGCTAGAGCGTGATGCCGCGCTCGCTCTCCTCGATGAAGGTGAGGAACTGCTCAATCTCTGGGAGCGGCTCCAGCTCCTGACGCGCCCGCTCGAGGGCCTGTGACACGTTCAGGGTGGACTGGAAGAAGAGCTTGTATGCCCGCTTGAGCTCGCGCCGAACCGACTCGGGGAAACCGCGGCGCTGCAGCCCCACGCTATTCAGGCCGTACATCTCGATAGGATTGCCGGCCACGCGGACGAAAGGCGGCACGTCCTTCTGCACCCGTGAAGCGCCGCCGACGAACGCATGGCGCCCGATCCGCACGAACTGGTGGATCGGCGTGACGCCGCCGACGGCTGCCCAGTCGTCGATCTCCACGTGACCGCCCATGTTCACTGCGTTCGACAGGATCACGTGATCGCCGATCACGCAGTCGTGGGCGATGTGCACGTACGCCATGAGCAGGCAGTCGCTGCCGACCTTCGTGTATCCGCGGGCGCGGGTTCCCCGGTTGAGCGTCGCGTATTCCCGAATGACCGTCCGGTCGCCGACGTACAGGTGGGTCTGCTCGCCCTCGTACTTGAGGTCCTGGGGGTCGCTGCCCAGCACAGCACCGTGGTGGATACTGACGTTCTCGCCGACCGTGGTGTCGCGCTCGATGAGGACGTGTCCACCCACCCGCGTACCGGCACCAATGACCACGTTCGGGCCAATGATCGCGTAGGGACCAACGACGACGCCATCCGCGATCGCCGCCCCCTCATCGACGACCGCGGTCGGATGGATCTCCGCCGGCGGATAATGCGTCGTCTCCACAGCCCCGCTGCCCCGCCCGGTCACCGGTCCATGATCCGGGCCATCATTTCAGCCTCCGCGACCAGTTGTCCGTCGACCGTGCCGATCCCGCGCAGCCGGCACACGTGCCGGCGGAGGTTCAGGACTTCCAGCTCGAACCGGATCTGGTCCCCGGGCGTCACCGGACGACGCCATTTCACGTTGTCGAGGGACATGAAATATACGACCTGGTCCTCTGGCCGCTCGATAGAATCCATGAGAAGCAACCCCCCGACCTGTGCCATCGCCTCGATGATCAGGACGCCCGGCATGATCGGGTGGCCGGGGTAGTGCCCCTGGAAGAACGGCTCGTTGATCGTGACGTTCTTGATACCGACGATCCGCTTGCCGCTCTCGAATTCGATGATTCGGTCGACGAGCAGCATCGGGTATCGGTGAGGAAGGTACTGCAGGATCTTCTGAATGTCGACGATGGGTCTCGCCTTCTGGCCGGCGGCACGCGCGATCTCCCGCGCCAGCAGGATGTTCCCCGCGTGACTCGGGCGCTCCGCTACGACGTGCCCATGGACGCGGGCACCGAGCAGCGCCAGATCGCCGATGACATCGCCCATCTTGTGCCGGACGAACTCGTCAGCGAAGCGGAGCTCGCTTCCGATCGGGCCGTTGTCGTCCAGGATGATCGCGTTGTCGGTGGTAACGCCCAGCGCAAGTCCCCGAGCATGCAGCGACTCCGCGTCCTTCAGGAAGCCGAAAGTCCTTGCCGGCGCGATCTCCCGCTCGAAGGCCTCAGCGGTCACCGGGAACGAGGCGAACTGGCGGCCGACGGCCGGATGTTCGAACTCGATGGTCGCCGAGACCCGCAGCTCGCCGGCGGGTGCAACGACGTAGGATGCACCGGCGTCGGAAACCGAAAGCGGCCCGTCGAGCGATATCACCCGGGCACGCGCGCCCTGCTCCACGACTCCGACACTCCGGATCGCCCGCACGAAGGGCGCGAAGCTGCCGTCCAGGATCGGAACTTCCGGGCCGTCGACCTCGACCAGCAGGTTATCCACGCCGAGGGCGCTGGCCGCCGCAAGCACATGCTCGACAGTCCGGACCTGAGCCTCTCCTGACTGGAGCGAAGTGCTGAGATCCGTACCGGCCACATGCTCCAGATCCGCGGGGATCTCCGGTGTGCCCTCGAGATCGAGCCGGCGAAATCGCAAGCCATGGGACTCGGGCGCCGGCCGCAGGGTCACCCTCGCCGGTCGCCCGGTATGCACGCCCACGCCTTCCAGCGTCACGTCCCCGGCAATCGTATGCTGTTTGAGCGACGTCATTCCTCTCGAGATTCCCGCCCGAACACCTTGCGTTCGAGACGCTGCAATCGTTCCAGCAATTTCGGCAGCCTGGCGACGGCTGCCTGCGCCCGCAACGACTCCCGATGCGGGCGCGCGGGATAACCGCTGTATACGGCGCCAGCAGGGATGTCGCCGAAAACGCCCGCCTGTGCCGCGACGGTCGCGCCGTCGCCGATCTTGAGGTGGCCGGGGATACCGGCCTGCCCGGCGAGCGTCACGTGCCGGCCGATCTGCGTGCTCCCCGCGATCCCGACCTGCGCCACGATCACGCTCGAGGCGCCGATCCTCACATTGTGGGCAATGTGAACGAGATTGTCGATCTTGACGTTTTCGGCGATCTCGGTGGCGCCCACCGAGCCCCGGTCGATGGTCGTGTTCGCGCCGATCTCGACGTCATCCCCGATGCGGCACTGGCCGACCTGCGGGACCTTTTGCAGTCTGCCGTCGACCGGTACGTACCCGAAACCGTCCACTCCCACGCGCACGCCGGAATGGAGGATCGACCGGGAGCCGATCTCGACTCCCGGATACAGGGTCACATGCGGGTGGAGTACCGAGTCATCGCCGATCCGGCAACCGCGGCCGACGACGGCGTGCGCGCCGATCCGCACGCGGTCGCCGATATCGGCGCCAGCGCCCACTACCGCATACGGCCCGATCTCGACATCACGTCCGAGCCGAACGCCAGTTTCGATTATTGCAGTGGAATGGATTCCCGGAACCGGTGCCGGTTCCGGGTAGATGCGAGGAAGCACCCCTGCCAGCGCACGGTGGACGTCGGCCACCACGATGCGCGTGACGCGCTCCGGCACGCGGGATTTCAGCGCGTCGGTGACGAGTACCGCCCCAGCTGCTGAATTCTCGAGGTGTGACGCGTACCTCGGGTGCGCGAGAAACGACAGCTCGTCCGCGCGCGCCCGATCCAATGGCGCGACACCCGTGATCTCGGGATCGCCCGCACCCTCCACGATCCCGCCAACGATCCCCGCGATTTCCGAGGCCTTCACGACCCGACCGTCGCTGGATTGCCGTCCGCCGTATTAAACGGAGGTATCGCCCGAGGTCACTGGTTGCTTGCCGTGCGCGTCATGCGCGCGACGACCTGCTCGGTAATGTCTATGGCGGGGTCCGCGGCGACGACCACACCAGCGGCGACGTCGAGCACCAGCGCGTAGCCGAGCTCCCGGCGTACTTCTTCGATCGCGTTCGAAATCCGGTCCATGATCGGCCCGACCAGCTCGGCCTGCCGCTGACTTGCCTGGTTTTCCAACTCCATGGCGCGCGTCTCGAGCTGCCGCTGCTTGTCAGCGATCGCGTCCTGCTGGCGCTGCCGCGCGTCCGCCGCCAGCACCGCCTGCTGCTGGTCGTACTGCATGATCATCTGGGTCAGCTCGTTCTCGAGCGTCTGGAGCTCCGCCTGATATCGGCCGAGATCTGCTTCGAACGCCGCCTGCGCCTCCTGGGCGCCCGGTGCTGACGCGATGAGTACCCGCGAGTCGAGGATCGCAATCTTGAACTCCGGCGTCTGGGCGGCAGCCGGCGACGCTGCCGAGGCAATAGCCGCTGTTGCCGCCAGGACCGTCAGTAGTCTGAGCATTTTGTTCTTCTCGCGGTGTGAAAGGTTAGAATCCCTGGCCAAACTTGAAGTGAAGTTGCCAGCCCGGCCGATCTTTATCGAAACCATA
>DATMSC010000087.1:0-4441 GCA_035565595.1 Longimicrobiales bacterium
ACCCGTAGTACCGCGTGCGCGCCGTCGTACAACGCCGCACCATCCGTCGCGATGGACGCGCCGGCCTTCTCGTAGGCCGCGTCAGGGAAGCCGGCAGCCTCGCCGGCTCCGCGCGCAATGCGGATTTCGTATCCCGCGCGCACGAGCTGGGCGACGACGTCCGGCACGAGCGCGACCCGGCGTTCGCCCGCGGCGCGCTCGACTGGCACGGCGACGATCATGAGGTCAGAAGCGTCAAAGTACGACTCCCACCGCGAGGGCTTCGCGGTCTCCGAACGTTCCTCCGAACCGGATCAGCCACGACGGCTGGAATCCGATATCGAGGCCAATGTCCACGGCGAGCCCGAGATCCAGATCTCCCCCGCTCCCGAACACGCCGTCCAGGACGACTCGCGGCGAGGCGTAAGGACGGAAGAGGACGCCGTCGCCTTCGAAATCGTGACCCACGCTAAGGCCCAGGGGGAAACTCACGCGGACACGATCACCGACGCCCGCGCCGGCCCCGAAGAACCAGGTCATGTCCAGCGGAAACTCCTGGGTCGCGCGCGTGAGGCGGCCGATCACCTCGACACCGCCAAGCGCACTGATCCCGTCGTCGCCAGGCCGATTCTGGTCTGCGAGCCCCAGCCTGAATCCGATGTGCGGAAGCGCGCTCGAGCGCCACGTCACCATGGCGCCCACGCCCCCGCCAGCACCGTCGATAAGGAAGATCCCCAGTTCCGGATACGTGGGCGGCGCGGACGGAATCAACTGAGGCGAGTCCCACGCGACCTGGGCCGCCAGTGGATTCGCGGCCGCAAACGTCGCGGCCATTGCCAGTGCAGCGATCGTTCCTCGCATAACTGCAACACCATGGCGCTTCCACGTGACCTCCGCACGGCGCGGCTGGCCCGGCGAAAAGTCTCGCGGTTCGCGCGTGCCTCGTCAATGGCTCCGGTGGACGCCGACCGGACCCGCCTGGCAGAAAAACGGGTCATCGGCACCGCAAGTGCATACTACATATACGGTTGTACAATCAGTGCGTCAAGCGTGAAGCACACCCGCCCGCGCCGAGTGGGCGCCGGTCAGGCCGCACGTCTGTACGCTGTCGACGAACGCACCACGCCGTCATATGGGCGTGCCGGAAGCCGCCATGGCCAGGATCTCGCCGCAATAGCGAGATCTCGTGGATCCCCGACGTACGGCCGCGGGCTAATCGGCAGGTATTGGCGGGGGCGACGTCGACCGAGTTTCCTGCTGGTCGCTGTTGGCGCCCTCCGCGCCAGGCGGTTGCCACAGCCCGCTTTCATTCAGGAAAGCAAGGTGCGCCTCCTCCTCGCGTCGGTGGCGCGCGAGTGCCGCACGGACGGGCTCCATGTAGTTCCGGTTGACGTGATCGTCATAGAGACGGTGCATATCGGCTTCGGCCGTGCGAATCGCCTCGAGTACGGTAGCGCCGTTCACGTTTCCCTGGAGCACGGCTGCTGCGACCGGCCCGAGTACGGCGGGGTCCGGATTCTCGACGTCGACAACGCCAGTCACGATCACGGCGTCACCCAGCGCCTCATCCCGCAGCTCGTTCAGCTCTTCGACGTGGCGCTCGTGATCGAGCCGGAGGCGTGCCAGTGCGGCCTGCACGCGGTGGTCATCCACGACGCGCTCCGCCAGACGATAGGCCGCAACTGACCGTTGCGCGGCAATCAGAAGATCCTCCAACCCGGAAACAAGCGAACCGGGGCCGTTCGAGTGCCAGCTCGTACCGCTCATAACCGCTCCGCGCTGTTGTGGACCGCCGGTTCAACGCGTCCCGGCACCGTCCCGGCCCGTGCAATCCGTGTTCCCGGCCGCAGCCTCTCCCCGGGCGCCCTGGGCTCACCCGGCGAGCCAGGAAGGAACTGCGCGCACGCTTCACGGTCTGCGAGAGAGAGTTGTGATGCAGGCGCGAATCGGGTATCTTTCGGCTTGTACGGGACGTGGCGCAGCCCGGTAGCGCACCTGAATGGGGTTCAGGGGGTCGCCGGTTCAAATCCGGCCGTCCCGACTAGAGGCAAGTCAAGGCCCTGTCGCGGCTTCCGCGGCGGGGCCTTTCTCCTGTCGCCGCACCCCTGGTATGGTTTGCGGTACGGTTCCTGTCAGCTTTCGCGGCTCAGAGACAACCGCGAACGTGGCCACCTCATCCGCGAGCTGGTAGCACTCCTGGAGCGACCGCGGGTCGTCCCACCCGCCCGCGCGCATTACATCAGCCAGCGGATGGTGCTTCCGCTCCGTCGCCCACTTCCGCCGGTAGGGGTGAAAGTCGCCACCCTCCAGCGGCTTGAGTTTGGCGCGCTTCTCCGCCCGCTCAAGGAGGTCTCGCGCGTGCTGCCGCCGCCAAGGCTTCCGCTCGTTTCGCGGCGACGGGAAGAGCCACGCCTCGCCCACGATCGGGCGCCGACGGAGTAGCAGGTCCACCGCCTCCCGCGCGCGGCGTGACAGCGGGATCCACTGATCGACGCCCTTCTTGTCATGCGCGCCGCGCTTCCGGATCTCGCCGTAGGGCGCGTGCTCGGTCGCGCGCCGGCGGATGTCCGACGCCCGGAGCGCGCAGATCGCCGAGACGCGCCAGCCGAGCTCCTGGACGAGCATGAGGAACGGCCGAAAGAGCCGCTGCCGGTCGATCCGATCCGTGTGCCGGTAGACCCGGAGGAACCGGTCCCAGGTGGCGACCGGGCGGCGGCGGCTCGCCTGCGGCGTGCGCGGCCGCTTGAAGCCACGGGCCGGGTTATACTCGAGGAGCTCGGCCTCCACGCCCCAGTTGAGCACCGACTGGAGGAAGACTATGTCGGCCCCGATCGTCGTCTCACCGGGCGACTTGGACAGGTTGGCGCCCGGGATCCGGATCTGGCCTGCACGCCGGAGGCGGACGAACCGCCGCAGCTTCGCTTTCGTGATCGCATGCGGGTCCGTGTCGCCCCCCAGGAAATGGGTCCAGAGCCGAATCCGGCGCGCGTCCTCCCTAGGCTGAGATCCCTTCTTGTGGATCGAGACCTCGGTCTCGTATCGGGCGAAGAGCATGGACAGGGTGACCCGCCCCTTCGCCCGCGCCTCCGCGGCCGCGAGCAGATCGGCGGCGATCTTTCGCGCCTGCATCTCACCGACGACCCGGTCCCGATGTCTCAGGCTCTTCCAGGCCCAGTTTCGGGCCTCCGGGTCGTAGCACCGGAGGTACAGATTCCCGCCTGGGACCTTCTCGCATAGCACGACCGTGTAGCCGTACCCTCCGAACTTCTTCCGCCATGGTTTCTTCTTGCGCGGCATGGTCACCTCCTCGTCCTGGACGCGATCAGTCTGGTACGGAATGCGTCCAAGGATGGGAGAGTAGGCGCCGGGTCGGTAGGTTCCGCCCTTGCCCGCCGCCGGCCGGTGGCCTTCTTCGGCAGGTCCCCGCGCCGGATCTTTGGCGCGTGGGGCCTCCCGGCATTCGGGATCTTGCCCTCGCGGATAAGGCGCCCCAGGTAATCCGCTGAGTATCCCGACTCCGCCTCCGCCTGCACGAGGTTCAGGAGCTCGTCTTTGGCCGCATGTATTGCGTGCTCGAGCTCGTCGGCTGCCTCTTCGAGGGCGACCGCCGCGCCGGCGGCGTCATAGCGGCGGAGCTGCGCCGCGCGCTCGCGCCAAGTCTCCGCGAGTTGCAGGATCGTCGGGGCCACAGTCCTACCTCGGGATCACGCCTGCCCACCAGCGGAGATCAGACATGCGCCACCCTCCTCCCGTGCTCGGCCGCGTGCTCGAGGCACGCCTGTCCTTCCTCGCCCCCGCCGGCGAACCACACGACCCTGGTCGTGCGCCCCTCCTGCCGGCAGTCCCAGCAGAGCGCCCAGCCGGGCTCGACCTCGCCCGGCCGGAGCTCGATCCATCGCACGCCGATTCCGCCACGAGCCTCGGACTCCGGGTCCTCGCCCGGGACGCGGTACCACTTCCCCGGTTCCTCCTCGATCCCGACCGCGGCCATGAACACCCCGACCTCGTTCTCCCAGCGCCGGAGCCCGTCCTCCGTCGCCGGCCGCTGGGGACGCGCGAATCGCACCTCGGATCGCATGTCCTGGACGATCCGCACGGCGACCAGGGCACCCCTGGCCAGGAGGTACCAGGCCCAGGGATTCGGGCCTTTCCCGGGGTCCTGCGCCGCGAGCCGGAGCGCCTCCCGCCGGAGCGTCGGGAGCAGCGTGGCGAGCGGCCCCGTCCACTCACGCGAGGACATGGGCGGCCTCCGCGCTGCACGGGTCCGGCGGGTGCCGGACGGGCGCGAGCCGGATCCGGCACCAGGTCCCCTCTTCGTCGCCGCCCGGCAGGTAGACTTCGAGCGGCTGCGGTACGGTCTGGTTCAGGTATTCGAGCAGACTCCAGATTCCGTCCTGGCCGACGACGATCGTGCCGTGCTCGAGCAGGTCGTTCCGTGCGGCGACCCGCGCCGCGAGCGTCG
>DATMSC010000088.1:0-1594 GCA_035565595.1 Longimicrobiales bacterium
TCGCGGCGATATCGTTTCCCGAAGGACCAGGAGGCGCTGATCTATCTGTCGCAGCTCAACCAGGCGTTCTGCATGCAGACGGGCGTGGAGCACTACCGGCGGACGATGCCGCGGTGCATGGGCGCGCTGTATTGGCAACTCAATGACTGCTGGCCGGTGGCGTCGTGGAGCTCGATCGAGTTCACGGGGCGCTGGAAGGCGCTGCAGCACGTGGCGCGGCGGTTTTTCGCGCCGGCGCTGGTGACGGCGCAGGTGCCGGGCGACGAGACGCCGAGCATCGGCAACTACCGGCGCACGACGGTGCGCGAGGTGCACATTTACACGGTGTACGATGCGCCGACGAATGCGCGCGGGACGGTGTCGTGGGAGCTGCACACACTGGGCGGCGACGTGGTGTTGCGCGGAAAAAAAGCGGTGGCGCTGCGGTATGGGGAAAGCGTCCGGCAGACGACACTCGACTGCGCCAAGCCGATGGAGCGGCACGGGCGCGACGCGCTTTACCTGCGGATCGCGCTGGAGATCGGCGGTGCGGTGGTGAGCGAGGACACGGTGTTTCTCGCGCCGCCGCGTTTTCTGACGCTCCGACGGGCGAAGACGCGGGCGGCGGTGCAGATGGTGGAGCGGACGCGCGCGCGGGTGACGTTTACGTCGGACGTGTTTCAGCACCGGTTCGCGTTTGACGTGAGCGGGATGAAGGGCGGCGCGGGCGCGAACGTGAGCGACAATTACTTCGAGCTGTATCCGGGGCGGGCGAAGGTCGTGGACGTGGAGCTCGGGCGGGCGATGACCGCGGCGCAGGTGAAAGCGCGGCTGCGGTGGCGATCGCTGGTGGACAGTTATGTGTGAGCGCGTTTGGCTTCGGAGCGGAGGACCTGGGCGTCGACGACCGCGGCGGTGACCATGTCGGCGCCGACGTTGGTCATGGTGCGCGTCATGTCCAGGATGCGATCGGCGCCGAGCACGATGCCGATGCCCTCGGGGGGAATGCCGAAGGTGGTGAGCAGGCCGGCGATGAGCGGCAGCGAGCCGCCGGGGATGCCGGCGACGGCGACGGCGCTGAGCACGGAGAGGAGCAGCAGCGTGATCTGCTGGGCCAGCGAGAGGTCGACGCCGAAGACCTGCGCGACGAAGAGCACCACGCAGCCTTCGTAGAGAGCGGTGCCGCTCATGTTCATGGTCGTGCCGAGCGGCAGGACGAAACCGGCGACGCTGGGCTGGAGCTTCAGGGTGTCGCGCGCGCAATCGAGTGCGGTCGGCAGGGTGGCGTTACTGGAGCTGGTGGAAAAGGCGGTGACCAGCACGGTGCGGACGTCACGCCAGAACTGCAAGGGCGAGCGGGTGGTCCAGAGTTTCAGCCAGACCGACATCGTGGCGAAAAGATGGAGCACCATGACGGCGACGCAGCCGAGGACGAAGACGCCGAGCGCGACGATGATGTCGAAGCCGATCTTGACGACGACGCTGTAGAGCATGCCGGCGACGGCGTAGGGCGCGAGTTTGAGCGCGAAGTGGACGATGCCGGTCATGAGCTCGCTGACGAGTTCGAGCGCATCGAGCAGGCGCTGGCGTTTGTCGGCGGTGAGCTGGGTGCCGA
>DATMSC010000089.1:0-2571 GCA_035565595.1 Longimicrobiales bacterium
CGGCTGCACAGCCACGGCGTGCAGGTCGACTGGCGGGGCGTTTGGCCTGAGCGACGTCGCGTCATCCCGCTGCCGCGGCATCCGTGGCAGCGCCGCCGCTTCTGGCACGAGACCATCGAGAGCCGGCGCAACCGGCTGCCCGACGCGCCGCACCCCCTGCTCGGCGCGGCGATCGATGGCTCGCTCCCGTCCTGGCGCGGCCTCGCCGACCCCAACGACCCGCGGTGGCTGGCTGACCACCGTTTCGGCGGCCGCGTCGTGTTCCCCGCGTCCGCGTTCATTGAGACGATGCTCGCCGCCGCGCGCCGCGCCCTGGGCACCGAGACGTGCGAGCTGCGGGACGTCGAGATCCGGCGCGCGCTGTTCCTGGCGGGCGAGCGTCCACCCGAGATCGAGACCGTCGTCGACCTCGACGCGGCTGTTGTCACGATCTCGAGTCGTGCCGCCGTGAACGGCGACTGGATCCAGCACTGCCGCGCCGGATTCGCGGCGATTTCGCACGCAGCGCCCGGCAGCGGACTGGCCGGGAACGACGCCAGCGGTCACGGTGCCGCCTCCCCCGGCGCGGAGGATCGAGAGGAGTCCAGAACGGAGGGAATTCTCGCGGCCGATCTCACCGGCGCGGGGGAGCTCCACACCAACGGCTCCGGCCCTCCTTACAGCAACGGCGACGCCGCGCGTGCCCGGGCCGAGCGGGTCCAAACCGCCCCGCACCCCAGCGGTGGGAACGGCAAGCATTCCGCGGTTGCTGACAACTTCGCCGCGGGGGCCAATGGTGGCCTGCCGGTGGAACAGGTGGGCTCCGCTACGGCCGACCGCCAGTATTCAAACGGCAACGGCAACGCACCTGCCAGCGGCAGCGGCCTCGAGTCCGCACCCGCGTCCGTCGAACCGGTTCCACCCGGTTTCGAGCCGGTGCCGATCATGTCGATCTACAGCGCTCTCGACGCGGTCGGCCTCCAGTTCGGCCCGGCGTTCCGCCCTGTGCGCTCAGCAGCATGGAATCGACCGGCGTGGCAGTCCCGTGTATTCGCCACGGTGGACGATTCGGTCGACGACGCCGATGCCGCGTATTCGGTGCACCCGACGCTCCTCGACGGCTGCCTGCAGGCGGCGCACCTCGCCCTGCCGGACACGGTGCTGGACACCGAACGGCCGTTCCTGCCTGAGCGGTTCGAACGCGTGCGTTTCTATCGCTCGCCCGGCCGCGCCGCGTGGAGCGACGTCCGCGTCCGTGCGGCCAACGCGCTGACTTTCACCGCGGACATCACGATCCGAGACGAACACGGCAACGTCGCCGTCGCAATCGAGGGCTTCACCTGCCGCGCGTCGCAGCGCCCATCCGGCAACGCGCTGGCCCGCGCCTCGTTCGTGGTGCAGTGGCAGCATCGGCCGATCCCCGAACGACCGCCGGAAAGCCGCCCACTCCGCCTCGCGGAGCCGCTCGCCGACATCGTCCGGCGCGCCGGTGCGGCGGCCAGCCGCGTGGCGCCAGTCACGCCTTCGGAATCCGGCGCCGACGCGCTCGACCGACTGGCCGCGCTCTGGATCGCGGAGGCCATCCGTTCCCACGCCCGCACGGACCGGGACGGCGAAGAGGTCGACGTTGACGCGGCCGTCGCCGCCGGCCGTCTGGCCGCTCGGCATCGTGGCGCCGTGGCCCGATGCCTCGCCGCGCTAGCCGCTCTGGGCATGGCCCGGCGAGACTCGGCCGGCCGGTGGACTCTGGCTCCCGAGCCGGAGCCACCTCCGTTCACGAACGCGTGGCGCGACGCCCTGGAGGCTCGCCGCGACGCGCTGCACGAGATCCGGTTGATCGAGCTGCTCGGCCGCCGACTGGCCGACGTGTGGAGCGGCGCCGTCGAACCGGGCGCCGTAACCGACGATGCCGAAGTGGCTACCCACCTGGCCGAATGCGGCCGCGCGGCGCTCCGGACGCAGCGGGCGGTGGCGTTCACCCGTGCGCTGGTCCACGACATCGTCCGAACCGCGCCGCCCATGCGGCCATTCCGCGTCATCGAGGCCGGTACCGCCACCGGAGACACTGCCCTGGCCGAGGCGCTGCTCGGCGTCCTGCCGGTAGGACGCGCCGAATACGTGTTCACTACCCGGCTGCCGCACGCCCTCGCCGCCGCCGAACGCGTCCTCGGCGGGGACCCGCGCGTCCGCTGCCAGACACTGGACCTTGCTGGCGGACTCGCGGATCAGGGCGTAACGCCAGGTGTGTTCGACATCGTCATCCTGCGCGATGCGTTGAGCTCCGCCGCCGATGCGTCTCGCGCGGTGCGCGCCTGCCATGAGCTACTCGCGCCCAACGGCATACTCGTCGCCCACGAAACCGGGTTCAGCACCGCCGCGGAGTTGATCGCCGCGGTTACCGGTGGTGCCGGCGATGGAGAACCGGGCAGGGATACGGCCAGACCGGACTCGCCATGGCTCGACTCCGGTGAGCTGGATGCGATCCTCGGGGAGATGTCTCTGGCGGTCGTGGCCGGAACGCGCGCGTCGCGCCATGGCGGATTGGGTCTACCGGTCGTCGCGCGGCGGAGCGCGAGGAGTCCCGGGCGACGG
>DATMSC010000090.1:0-11107 GCA_035565595.1 Longimicrobiales bacterium
AAACGGCTCCGGACCGGTCGTGGTCGCCGACGCCCCTGACGTCCAGCTTGCCGACGCAGATCTCGTCGTCCCGGCATCTGAGCCGGCGGCTCCCGCAGGCGACACGCCGGCCCCGATTGCAGCAATGGCAACGCCGGCAACCCCGGCCGGCCAGGATTCGGCACTCGCGATCGCGACCGTCGCCGAGGAATCGGCGGACGTTTCCGGGCCGCTCGTCGATATGGATCCGGACGCCGTCGATGCAGCGGTTCAGGCCTCCGATCCGGGTCCCGCGACCGAACCCTGGCGGGCGGTTCCGGACGAGGCGCTACGCGCACCGCGCCTCTTCACCGGGCTACCGGCCGACGACGGCGTGGTCGCGCCCATCGCACCGCATTACGCACCGTATGTGGAGGCGGAATGCCTGCGCCGGCGCCTGCCCGAATGGCCACCGGCGGCCGTGGAGGATCCGGTGCAGCGCGTTCGAAATCTCCTCTTCGTCGCCGCCGTGCCCGACGTGCTCCGATTCGACGAGATCGAGGCGACGATTCCGCTGGTCGTGCTCGAACGCCTGCGCCAGCTCTACGCCGACGAAGATCTGATGCGCCTGCTCTATTGGGTGGGAACGAGTCCCTACGACGGAGACCACTCAGCGGCGTTCGCCATCGACGGGATGTGCCTCTCCATCCCGTACGTGGACGACATCGTGGAGGTACGTCTGCGTGCCTCCATGTATGCGCTCAAGTTCCTCGGCCGACTCACAGGCAGCCGCTAACGCAACGACCTGCCTGTCGATTTGCGAGCAATGCGCACGGCCATTCGCAGCGGGCGTGAACCCGTGGCACTGTCGGGAAGATGATGGGGCTTGGAGGCGGGATCAGCGAGCGCGCCCACTGTTGGCCACACTGGTCCTGCTCCACTGTGCAATGCCCCAGGCGAGGCCGAGCGTCGCCGGGACCATCAGCGCCAGGATCTCGCCATTCGCCTGATCCAGGGCAGGCACGATCTGGAGGATCACCCCCGCAACCGCCAGAGCGGCGAGCACTAGAGTGAGGCCCCGGGCAAGTTGTGCGGCTCGCGCGATCCCAAAGCCACCGGCGAGGACCAGTGCCCCGGTGACGAGCCACACGGGATGGACCTGCAGCACGTTCTCGTTGCGGAAGGCCACGTAGTGATCCGTGAACAGCCAGAGGCCAGATATCACCGCGCCGAGCACGCCAACCACCAGCATCCAGACGCCCGCAAGCGCGACGAAGGCGATTTCGCCCACCCTGCTCCGCCGGGCCGCGGCACCGGCGCCGGCCAGCATGCCACCAACCACCAGACCGATCATCAGGAATGCGACGAGCGGTGGCCCCCGTTCGGGATCGTCGCCGTCGGCAGCGAGGAAGAGCGGCTGCTCGGCGATGACCAGCGGCGCCTCCCGACCCTCCGCATCCACGACCGTCGCTGAGCGCACATGTTCCATGAGCTTCATCGGCAGGAACATCTCCTCCCATACCGAGAGCTCCGCGTCGACGGGGTGCCCCATGGCCAGGAGCAGACCCGCGTAGATCGGGTAGTCGCTACCCGTGAGCTGTCGTGTGTGTGAACGGTAGGTCGTCCCCGTCATCACGCCGGCCGTCGTGGCCTTCAGACGACCGTCGAGGACCCGGTCGATTGCGTCGCGGACCCGCGTGGAGCAGTTGTCCCTATAGTAGTCGTACCGATAGAAGGTGTTCTCCGGCAACGCGTTCCATTCGAGGAAATCACGCAGCTCAACCTTCTGTTCGGGCGTCAGGTTCAGCTCCTGCACCCAGACCGAGCGACCCGCCCGGCGATACGCCTCGACGGTCAGGTAGGCGTCGTCGTAACCCATCCAGTACTCCATCCGGCCCTTGATGAAGCGGCGGATGAAGCCCTCCTGGGCAAACGAAAAGAGCCCGTAATTGTAGGCGCGGTCGGTGCCCGCCACGGGATCGTGGATCCAGATGGCGTTGTGCCCGAACCTCTCCCAGACGGCAGGGCCGGGACCCATGGTCATCAGGAACACCCGGAGCGAATCACCCGGGGAGCCACCGGTCGATGCAATCTGCCCTTCCGTATCCCGGCGCAGCGCCAGGCTCGCCAGTGTTGCAATGGCTGCATCCGCCGCCGAAGGCGGTGTGTCGGCCGGCGCCGACGCGATCGCCGCTGGAAGGAACATGGTCGCCGCGGCAGCGGCGATCGAGGCGGCCGTGAGCCAAACCGGGAAGCGATGTGCGGAACGCGCACGTGCGCGGCCGGGCACCGCCCCCGATGGAGGCGCATTGACGCAGCCGCACGCACGCCTGTCGCCCGCACAACGGCGTTGCACCCCGGACCCGCCTGCGTGCCGGTCCGCACCACCTTGAGACACGACTCGATCAACCATCATTCATGTCGTTACCCGCATATCGGATACGCGATCGCATCTTAACCGGTTCATGAGCCTCGTCCGAGTCGCTTACTTTCCCAGCACTGGCGCGAGCACGTCACGCAGCGTGGGGCGACCCAGCACCTGCAGCTCGTACCGGACGCGTGTGCACGGCACGGGGATGCGAACGATTCGGCCGAGATCCACGGGCGTTCCTACGACCACGGCCTCCACGCCACCCTCCCGCACGGCGCGTTCGATCGTGGCCTCCAGGTCACGGATCTGCGCCTCGCCGTAACCCATGGCCGGCAGGATCGGTCCTGTCTCCGGGTAATTCTGGTATGTGTCCGCGATTTCGCCCACGGCGTATGGCCGCGGATCGATGATTTCGGCCGAGACCCGGCGGGCGGCGAGGTACCCGGCCCCGATGCGCATCCCGCCGTGCGTCAAAGTGGGCCCGTCCTCAATGGCGAGCACTCGCCGACCGCGCAGTACGTCCACGTCGTCGATGGCGAGGGGAGAGGCAGCATCGAGCACGAGGGCGCGGGGGTTGGCGCGACGCACATTTGCCCGGACCGTCTCGACGTCGTCCGGGACGGCCGAGTCGATCTTGTTGATCACGATCACGTCGGCCAGGCGGAGGTTGGTCTCTCCCGGATAATACGTGAGCTCGTGGCCGGGGCGGTGAGGGTCGACGACGGTTATGTAGACGTCAGCTTCGAGGAAGGACGTGTCGTTGTTGCCGCCATCCCAGACGAGCACGTCCGCCTCCCGCTCGGCGGCGGCGAGGATCTCCGCGTAGTCGACGCCGGCGAAGACCACCGATCCCGCCGCGATGTGCGGCTCGTACTCCTCTCGCTCCTCGATGGTCACCCGGTGGGTCTCCAGGTCTTCGACGGTTGCAAAGCGCTGCACTCGCTGCGCGTTGAGGTCGCCATACGGCATCGGGTGGCGGAGCACCGCCACCCGCTTGCCAGCCTCGCGTAGCAGCGCGACGACGGCGCGGCTGGTCTGGCTCTTCCCCGCCCCGGTCCGGACGGCACACACGGCGACCACCGGGAGCCTGGATCGCAGCAAGGTCTGCCGGACCCCGTGCATGACGAAATCGGCGCCGGCAGCATTGACCCTCGACGCGAGGTGCATGACCGCCTCGTGCGATACGTCGGAGTACGCCATGACACACCGGTCGACGTCCAGCGACTCGATCAGCTTTTCGAGGTCGTCCTCGGGATAGATCCTTATCCCATTCGGGTAGAGCGGGCCTGCCAATTCGGGCGGATACGAGCGGTCGCTTATGTGCGGGATCTGCTGGGCGGTGAACGCCACGACTTCCGCATTGGGATCGTCGCGGTAGATGACGTTGAAATTATGGAAATCGCGGCCAGCGGCGCCCAGGATGACGACCCGTTCCCGCCTCGTTCCGGCCTCGTGGCTGGGCAACTGCTCCGACATACCATCCTCCGGATTGGCATCACGCACAGGATCAGACCGGCACGGTCGGTGCAATGGTATCCGCGGCGATCACGTGTGGCAACGAGCAAGAACGTGCGCGAGGTGGAACATGGCCGACCTCCGAATCGAGCCTCCGCGCGACCCGGGGGACGGCGGCGTCAGGCGTCCCGAGATCGAGACACCACGGATACCCCGCGAGGCTGAACCTGCACCCGAGCGCCGCGAGGGTCGGCCGCCATCGCCTCCGCCCGGCGTGGAACCGCCGGATCCGAACCGCTGGGAGCCACCCGCCGAGGAGCCTCCCCGGCGCGAGGAGAGCGAATAGCCGCGCCTCGTGCGGGTCAGTGAAACCGGCGTCCATGACCGGCCGCGCGGAACGCGCCCGGCATTCTCACTCCATTTCACCCGGCGCATCGGCGTCGCCGGCCCGCGCTTCCGGGTCCGGCCCCGCCCGATCCACAGCCCAGTGTGCGGAGCCGGATCGGTCGGCGCTCAGCTCGTCCATGACCGTGCCTCGCCACATGGGTGTGCCCGCGCGATGTGCGGCGCGGCCGATCATGTGGGCGGAAACGGGTGCTGTGAGGAGGAAGAAAGCGATACCGAGTACCGCCCTTGCCGCGACGCTGACCTGACCGAAATGAACAGCCACCGCCAGCAACATGCACCCCATCGCGAGGGTGGGCATCTTCGTCGCCGCGTGCATCCGTGTGTACACATCCGGCATGCGCAACACACCAAGCGCAGCCAGGACGATGAAGGTGGTCCCGATCACGACGAGCGCGGTCGTGATCCACGGGCTCATCTTTCCGTTGTCCGTTCGACGTACCACGCCACCGCCACAGTGCCCAGGAAACCTATGAGCGCAATGACAATGGCCGCGTCGAGGAGCACCGCCTCGTTGGTGCGGATCGCGGTTGTCGCGGTGGCCGCCGCGGCGAGGATGGCAATGAGGTCCAGGGCGACGATGCGGTCCACGACGTCGGGGCCGCGGACCAGCCGGATGAACGCGAGAACCAGCGCGACCATGATCAGCGTGGTCGACGCATGGACCGCCAGCGCGAGAATCCCCTCGCCCGCACTCACCGCAGCAACTCCAGCACTCGGCGTTCGAAGCCGCCCTTGACGCGCGCGCGGACGGCATCGGGATCGTCGATGTACATCGCGTGGATGTAGAGGTGTCCCCGGTCGGGCGACACGTCCACAGTGAGTGTACCCGGCGTGAGGGACAACAGACTTCCGATGAGGGCGATTTCGGTGTCCGTCGTTGCATCCAGCGGCACGGCCACGACGCCCGGCCGCATGTGGTGCGAATGCGTGATGACGTCGTACGCGACGCGCACGTTGGCTTCAATGAGCTCGCGCAGGAAGAAGAGGGCAAAGGCCGCAATCGCCACTACCTTCGCCACGTACGCCGAACGCCCGACGAACCGCTGCGAGAACCACAACACGGCGAAACCGATCAGGAAACCGAACGCGGCGTCCGCGAGGGTGAACCTTCCGGTGCTGGCCATCCAGACTGCGGCGAGGAACAGGTTCCAGAGAAACGCGGTCATCTTCCCGACCCGGCCACAGCTTCGGCATACGCCGCAGTGGCGAGCAGCGCGTCCGCCGCCTGCCCCGCGACGAGGGCAACGGGTTCCGCGGCAATACCGATTACGAGCACCAATCCGGCCAGCGCCGCAGTCGGGACCAGCATGCCGGGCCCGGGCCTTCGCCGGCCGGCAACCGTGACCGGCGGCGTACCCCAGAAGGCGAGCGTCCAGATCTTGATCATCGAATAGAGCGTCAGAAGGCTGACCACTGCTGCGACCGCGACCATGGCGTACGCGCCCGCCTCGAGCCCTGCCCGGATGAGGATTAGCTTCGCGAAAAACCCCGATAGCGGCGGTAGTCCCGCCATGGAGAGCGCCGGCAGGAGGAAGAGGACGGCGATTCCGGGGTGCTCCCTGGCGATCCCACCCATGCGGTCGAGTTGATACGTTCCTCGCAGGGTATGGGTGATACCGCTCACCAGGAAGAGCGCCGCCTTCGCGAACATGATGTGCACCATGAAGAAGACCGCTCCGAGCAGCGCGAGCGGCGAACCGAGCCCCAGTCCCATGAGCAGGTAGCCGATCTGGCTGACAACGTGAAAGGCGAGCAGTCGCCGCACGTCCATCTGCACCATCGCGCCGAGGACGCCGGTAAGCATCGTGAGTCCCGCGCAGGCGAGGAGGATCGGTCTGATCTCACCGGAATCCTGGGCGAACACCACGGTGAATATTCGGAACATGGCGTATACGGCGACCTTGGTCAGCAGAGCAGAAAAGATGGCGCTGATGGCGACTGGCGGCGCCGCGTACGCCGCGGGGAGCCACGAGAACACGGGGAACGCCGCCGCCTTGATTCCCAGAGCCACGAGCAGAACCATTGCGGCGGCAAGGGCCGCGTTTCCCGGCACGTCGCGCATCGCCATCGAGAGCGCACCCAGGTTCAGCGTGCCGGTGAGTCGATAGACCAGACCTATGCCTGTGAGGAGTAGCAGCGAGGCAAGCAGGTTCATGGTCACGTATTTCATCCCGCCCTCGAGTTGGGCGCGCTCTCCGCCGAGCACGAGGAGCACGAAGCTCGAGACGAGCATGCCCTCGAACCAAACGAACAGGTTGAACAGGTCTCCCGCCAGGAGGGCTCCACAAGTGCCGAAGAGCAGGATCTGAACGAGCGGGTAATACGCGAGCGCTTTTCGCCGTCGATCGACTCCCTGACGCGAGTAGACCACCACCGCCAACCCGAGCAGTGCCGCGGTGACCAGCACGATCCCGCTGAGCGGATCGGCCACCAGGGGTACGGCAATCGGCGGCGGCCAGTCGCCGGCCTGGTGGACTCTGGTGCCGTGTTTCAGCACGTGGGCGAGGAGTGCAATGGTGGATGCGAGGAGAGCGACAGTCCCGACGAGCGTCAGCCGCCTCTGGACTGATGGCGACGCCGCAGCGATGAAGCCTGATGCCGCAGTGGCCAGGGGTATGAGGATGGGAAGCGCAATGAGGAATGTCACGGTGCGTCCGACAGGACGAGCGCATCGGCGTCATCGGTACCGACCGCCTGCAAAGTGCGGGCGGCGAGCACTAGCGCGAACGCAGTCATCCCGAAGTTGATCACGATCGCGGTGAGCACGAGCGCCTGGGCAAGCGGGTCCGCTACCGGCCCGACAGGGTACTCTTCGCCGAGCGGCACGCGCGGCGGACCGCCCCTGACCAGTCCCCCCGAAGTGAAAACCATGAGGTTGGCCGCCTGCCCGAGAAGCGAAATCCCCATGACCACCCGGATCACGCTCCTGCGCAGCAGGAGGTAGAACCCGGTGCCGTAGAGCGATCCCACCGTGAACGCGAGCACGACCTCCATCACTCACCCAGCGCGGCCGTAATGATCGTGACCACCGACCCGACCACCACCAGGTAGACACCGGCTTCGAACAGGATCGGAGATCCGATCTCAGTCGCCCCGCCCCCGGGCACTTCGAGCGTCACCCATGCCGCGTCCAGCACAGCCTGCCCCACTACCAGCGGCACAGAGGCAACGACGACCACGAGCGCGAATCCGATACCGATCAGGTAGCGGGGGGGCACACGGAAGGCGGATCGCGTCGCGCTCGCCCCGCGTGCGATCGTCTGGAGGGTGAACGCGGCGGCGGCCACCATTCCGGCAATGAACGCGCCGCCAGGCTCGTGGTGACCCCGCAGGAACAGAAACACGGAGAAGAGGAGGATCAGCGGCAACAGAAACCTCGCCGCGACGGGGAAGATCGGCGGGCTCACATTGCTTCTCACGAGACCTGTCCGTCACCGGTGCGGGATTCTCTCTGAGGCGTTGGACCTGTTCCTGGCGCGGCCCGGCGCGACGCGAGCACACCGCGGCGAGCCTGCCTGACCAGCGCGTACACCCCGAGTGCCGCGGTACCCAGCACCACCACCTCTCCGAAGGTGTCGAGCGCGCGGAAATCTGTGAGGATCGTGTTGACCACGTTGCGGCCGCGCGCTTCGGCGACGCTGAGGAGCAAGAAGGATTCCGCCGCCAATGGCTCGCGGGGGACGGCGATCGTCGCGAGAACGAGGATCGTCATGATGCATCCGGCCGCGGTGGCCAGCACGGCGTCGCGTATCACGGCAGTGTGGCTCGCGCGCCCGGCCATTTTCGGCAGCCGATAGAAGACCATGACGAAGAGGATCACCGTGACCGTTTCGACCAGGAACTGCGTCATGGCCAGGTCCGGCGCGCTGAACAGGACGTACACGATCGCAACGGCAAACCCAACGACGCCCAGCGCGACGACGACTGTCACGAGCGCACGCGCGAAGACCGCGGCCACAGCAGCCGCCGTTATCAGGGTGGCCAGCGCGACCTCGTACGCGTAGGGCGCGGCCACACCCGCGGGCCACGTCCAGGCAGCGCGACGCAGCGCGCCGTACCCGGTGAGCAGCACCGTCGTGAAGATCGCCAGTATCAGGTACACGCGAAGGTAGCCGCTCTGCAGAACCCGCGTCTGAATCCTGGCTACGCGGAGCAGTGCCTCGATGGTCAGCTCATAGATGCGCCCCGGCCCGAACCGTTCGCCCTGGTGTTCGTGCAGGAGGTCGTGCAGCCGGTCCCATGCCGCGTAGAGCGCCAGTCCGGCAGCCAGGCTCGCCATTCCGAGCCCGAACGATTGAGTGAAACCGTGCCACAGCGTCAGCTCGACGGCAACCGGAGCTTGAAGGATCGCCGCCACTGCCGGCTCGAGAAGGTGAGCGGCGCCGCCGGGCATGATCCCCAGCCCGATGGTGGCGCCTGCGAGCACCGCGACGGGCAGCCACAGACTGGCCGACGGATCGCGTGCCGGTCCGACCGGCGAGCCCGAAGTCCGTCTGAAAGGGCGAAGCGCTAGAACGGCAGCGACCGCCGCCGCGGCGGTGAAGGCCACGAAGGTGACCGCCACCAGGAAAAGCGACCACCCTTCCACGTCGCCGACGGCACCGTACGCGGTCTCCTTGACCAGGTAGCCGAGGAAGGGCGGCACGCCCGCCATCGCGGCGGCAGCCAGCACCGTCGCGGTCGCGGTCCTGGGCATGGCTTCCCACAGGCCGAACACCTCGGCCAGCCCTGTCGCCTCGGCTCCCCGGTCCAATGCACCTGCGGCCATGAAGAGAGCGGACTTGTACAGTGCGTGCGAGATCACGAGCAGGAGCGCTGCCTGGATGGCCTGCGGAGTCCCGGTGCCCAGCAGCATCGCCGATGCGCCCAGCATCGCGATGGTCGAGTAGGCGAGCATGGCCTTGATGGCCGCCTGTACCACTGCGAGGTACGAGCCTATCAGCATCGTGACGGCGCCAACGCCGATGATGGTGAGCGTCCACAGCTCCGTGCCGGCAAAGACCGTGTGCATCCTGGCAAGGAGGAAGACGCCGGCCTGGACCATGGCCGCCGAATGCAGATACGCGCTCACTGGCGCAGGCGCCTGCATCGCGCTCTGGAGCCAGAAATGGAACGGCACCAGCGCCGACTTGGCGAAGCATCCGACGAGAAGGAGCACCAGCGCGGCCGGGTACACGCCGCTCGACTGGATCACGTCCCGACTCTCCATCCACGCCGAGATCGTGTAGCCGCCTGCGGCTGAACCCGTGAGGATCAGCGCGATCAGCAGCGCCTGGCCGCCGAGCGCGGTGACGAGCAGTGCCTGCCACGCGCCGGCCCGGGCAGCGCCCCTTTCGTTGTGGAAGCCGATCAGGAGGTATGACGCGATGCCGGTGAGCTCCCAAAAGACGAAGAGCGCCATGGCGTCGTCGGCCAGGACGACTCCGAGCATGGATGCCGTGAAGAGGAGGAGTACGCCGAAGAATCGGCCCGCGCCCGCATACGCGGCCATGAAGGTGCCCGCGTAGCCGAACACGAGCGTCCCGGTGCCGCATACCAGGAGCGCGTAGATCAGCCCGAGCCCATCCAGCCGCAGCGCGAGTCGGATTCCAAGGGAAGGCACCCAGGGCACCGCGACCCCGACTGCGTCGCCAGCCAGCACCGGTCCCGCAACCGAGACGAAATACGCGAATCCGCCGAGCGGCAGGAGCCCGAGCAGCCATCCGGCAAGTCGCAGATCCACGACACGGCAGACCCACGGGGCGGCCAGGGCGAGTATGAATCCGGATCCCACGGCCAGAGCCAGTCCCATCGATGGTCCGCCAGTCCGCCTGAGCTCTCCAACGATTCGGTGACGCGACTGAACGGCGCGCCCGCGGAGTCGAAGTCAGGGGGCAAGAAGAGTACCCCGCCACATCGCCGCGATGGAAGGCGGCGACGCGGCGGAGCGGCATCCGGGATGATGTCGGAGAGCGCGATCAGCGCACGACGGCGATGGCGTCCATTTCGACGAGCGCGCCCGCGGGCAGACGGCTGACCTGTACAGTGGACCGGGCCGGCGCGTGTTCGCCGAAGTGCGACGCGTACACCGCGTTCACGGCGGCGAAGTCATTCAGGTCCGTGAGGTAGACGGTGGTCTTGACGACTGTGGAGAGGGAGGCGCCCGCGGCTTCGAGGACGGCGGCCAGGTTGCGGAGCACGCGGTCCGCCTGCGCCGCAGCATCCTCGCCGGTAATGGTGCCCGTCTCTGGATCCAGCGGGATCTGCCCTGCCGTGAAGACGAGCGAGCCCGCGACGATCGCCTGGCTGTACGGCCCAATCGCCTGCGGAGCTGCCGCAGTGTGGACACGCTTCAATTCGACGCTCATGGATCCTTCACCTCGAATCACGCGTAAACCGCGGTCGACCGTATCGACTCGGCCAGCTCCTCGGGTCCTACGGTCGCGACACCGGACTTTGCGACGCCGAGGCCTGCAGCGAAATTCGCCAGCACCGCGGCCTCCTCCACGGTCGCGCCGGCGGCCAGGGCAAGAGCCACTACGGCGACGACCGTGTCGCCGGCCCCGGAGACGTCGAACACGGACCTCGCCGTGGACGGCACCCGGAGCACCTCACCCCCCTCCGGAACGAGCACCATGCCCTGTTCACCGAGCGTGACCAGCAGGTTCGCGCACCCCAGCCTTCGGCGTATCGACTCCATGGCATCGTTGTCATCCGCGGGAACCGGTGCGCGCATCGCGGCGGCCAGCTCCACGCGATTCGGCTTGAGCACCGTGCAACCGCCGTAGTCGAAGAAATGCCTCGCCTTGGGGTCCACGACGACCGGGCGGTCGAGAGATCTCCCGAGCGAGGCGACGGCGTCGATCACGGGACGCGCCATGACGCCCTTGTCGTAGTCCTCCACCACGATCACATCAGCCGTTGCGGCGAACCTCT
>DATMSC010000091.1:0-1874 GCA_035565595.1 Longimicrobiales bacterium
CCGTTCCGGCGCGGCCGAGCTGCCATCCTGGATTGAATCAAGCCGCCGGTAGATTCACGGTGTCACGTCTCGGGCAACCCGACTCGCTGACGCCGCTCCCCACCCCGCCAGGTATGTCGCGCTGATCGGCCTCCGGCACCACCGGTACATTCCCGACACGGGTTTGTGACATTCTCCTACTGCACAGTCGGGTTGGACCGGGTAACGTGGTGTGGAAGCGACACGGCCCGGACGGCCAGCCGTCCCGGATGCGGCGGGCGCTGTCGGGTCCTGACTCGAGAGGCACCACCATGAAATGCGGCCAGCGCGCGCTACTTCCCGTCTGGATCGTCACAGTATTGCTCGCCCCGACCACCACCGCCCGCGCCCAAACGCCTTCATCTCCGCGCCTGACCGTGGACGCAGACGTCCGTGCCGCATACTTGCGCCAGCACCGGGAAAAGCGCTCCGGCGGCTCGAGCGAAGATGACGACTGGCGCGCCCGCGTTCGGCTCGGGGCGCGGTTCCAGTCCAGTGAGGAGGTCGCGTTCAGGGTACGCCTTGCGGGTCGGTTCTCCAGCGACCAGGAACGCATGCGTTTCCTTCTCCGCGACTACGCGTCCTCCGTCGACGGGCTCCGCCCCGGGGAGATAACGGTCGACGAAGCGTATCTCCACCTCGACCCGGCTGGCCCGTGGGCGGTGCGCGTGGGCCGCTTGCAGACGAAATTCGTGCTCGCTGACCTCACCGGGAAATCCCTGGACCGCAGCGACAGCCCCAGCAACGAGGTGAGCTGGACCGACGGCGTACACGTCACGTTCCAGCCAGAGCCGCAGAGCTGGACATACCATCTGATTGCGCAACACAACTCCGGTGCTGGCCCAACCAACGCGCTGCGGCCTCCCCTCGGCTTCAGTGAGTCCAGCAGCCGCTTCGGCTTCTTCGCTGCCGCGGACAACACCTCGCCATGGGGTCCAGTAGTTCAGCGGACGGTCGACATCACCTACCTGCCGGCCGCGCTCATGGTCGGCGGCACCCCGGACGGCGACATCGAGGAGTACGTCGCCATCGTCGCCCGCACCGCCCTGGCCTGGCCGGTCGGCGGTCCCCGCGGCCACTTCCTTATCGCCGGCGAGGTGGGCTACGCCCCAAACACACCCCAGCGTGTGGCGCTCGGCTTGCCGGACGGCGACGACGACACCGGCGGCCTCGCCTTCCAGCTCGCAGCCACCCTCGCCGACCTGATCCCCGGGCACCGGGTCGGAATCATCTACGGGCAGGCCGATGCCGGATGGCTCATCTCTCCAGACTTCCGCAACAACGACCGCCTTGTCGAGGGCCGCTACCAGTGGGCGATCGCCGACAACCACACCTTCGAGGCGAACGTAAGGCACCGCCAGGACCTGATCGTGCCGGCGAGCGCAGTGCAACGGCGCAAGGATTTCGACTTCTTCTTCCGTTTCACCTCGCGCTTCTGAGCCGACCCGGGTGCTCCGCGTCGGTCGCCTTCCAGGGCACCCATGAAAAAACCCCCGCCAGTGCAACACTGGCGGGGGTCCTCCATCATGGGCCTGGGCCGATTCGAACGGCCGACCTCACGCTTATCAGGCGTGCGCTCTAACCACCTGAGCTACAGGCCCTGGCCGGAAGGGTGTACCGCCTATCGCAGCGTCACGATCGGAAGACACCCCTCCACGACGAGAGCCGACCGCTTTCGCGCCCGGCTCTCGCATGATACAGGGTCGGATGTCCGTGTGGTGCGACCTGAGAGCGGTTTTCGGTCTTTGTGGGACCTACTCGCCATGCTCCAGAAAGGAGGTGATCCAGCCGCAGGTTCCCCTACGGCTACCTTGTTACGACTTCGCCCCAGTCATCGAGCTCGCCTTAGGCCGCTC
>DATMSC010000092.1:0-4279 GCA_035565595.1 Longimicrobiales bacterium
ACTTTCGCGGGAACGACGGATACACGCCTGGAGCCCCGCTGGCTGATCGTCGCCGATTGCGGATCGGCTGCGGCGTCTCGCCTGGCCCGCCGCCTCCGCGCAGACGGACGGGACGTGGTCGTCGCCGAACGGGGCGGCGCCACCCGGCCCGGCGCGCGCTCGAGGTTCGGGATTCCCCGGGACGGCACTGGCGCCGAGCCGCTGCTCGAGCGCCTTGCCCGCGAACCTGGCGTCGCCACGGGCGTGATCTATTTCGCGCCGGCGTGGCCGTCGGCCGCGGCGCGAGAGGGCGGCCCCGCCATCCCTCCGGCGATCGACGAATGGCTCGAGCACGCCACCGGATCATTGCTCGCGCTACTCCGTGCGCTCAACACCTCGACCGGCGCGTCGCGCCCCGCGCGCTTGTTCATCGTGACCCACGGCGCGCACGCGCTCAACGGCGACGCGGCGCCTGACCTCGCCCCCGCCGCGGCGCTGCTCGGGCTCGGTCGCGTCGCGGCCGCGGAGCTCACGGGCGCGCAGGTGCGCCTCGTCGACCTGGACCCGGCCAGTGGCGACCTGGATGCACTCCTAGTCGAGCTCGCCACCGAGGACACCCAGGAGGAAGTGGCCTGGCGCGGCAGCGCTCGTTTCGTTCCCCGGCTCACGCAGGCCGACGACGTCGCCCGGGCCGCATGGCCAAAGACCGCGATCGCCGTGGCCGGCAGCGACGCTCGCACGGGCCGGCAGGACCGCGACGTTCCCGCCGCGGAGACCCCGGCTTTCGAGCTGGTCGCCCGGCAGCCCGGCGACCTCGGGAGCGTCGAGCCACGCGAGATCGAACGGCGCGCGCCTGGACCCAACGAAATCGAGGTAGTGGTCCGTTACGCGGCCCTGAACTTTCGGGACGTGCTCAAGGCACTGGGCGCGTACCCCGCCGTCGAGCCGATCGACGCCGCGCTCGGCGATGAGTGCGTCGGCGTCGTCCGGAGAGTCGGCCGGCGCGTGCGCCGGTTTGCGCCGGGCGACGAAGTCGTCGTGATCGCACCGGGTTGCCTTCGTTCACACGTCACCGTACCCGCAGCGTACGCCTGCCGCCTGCCGCCCGGCCTCGATGCCGCTGCAGCGGCCACGCTCCCCGTCGCCACCCTCACGGCGTACCACTCGCTGCACGTCGTCGCGCGACTCCAGCGCGGCGAGACCGTGCTCATCCACGGCGCGGCCGGCGGCGTGGGCATCGCCGCGGTTCAACTGGCCCTCGCCGCGGGGGCGCGGGTGTTCGCGACCGCGGGCTCTGAAGCGAAGCGCGAGCTACTGCGCCGCATCGGGGCCGAGCTGGTCATGGACTCGCGCAGCCTCGACTTCGCCGACGAGGTGCGCCAGGCCACCGGTGGCCGCGGCGTCGATGTCGTCCTGAACTCGCTCGCCGGGAAAGCCATGGCACGCAGCCTGGAGCTGCTCTCGCCGGGCGGGCGATTCATCGAGCTGGGAAACCGGGACTTCGTCGAGAACACGCGGGTTCCGATCAGGCCGCTGCACGGCAACCGCTCGTATCACTCGGTGTTCATGGCGCCGATCCTCTCCCAGGCCGGGAGCGCGCGGAACCTCGAGCGTTTGCTACGGACCGCTGCCGCGGCCACGGGCGGCGTCGTCCCCCTCCCCTACCGCATCGAGCCGGTCTCCCGCGTCACCACCGCCATGCGCCGGATGGCGCAGGGCGGCCATGTGGGGAAGATCCTGCTCGACATGCAGCAGCCCGTTCCGGTTCGGCCCGCGGCCCGCCCGCTCCCCGTCCGACCCGACGGTACGTACCTCATCACGGGCGCCTTCGGCGGTGTCGGCCTCGAGCTCTGTCGGCGGCTCATGGCGGCTGGAGCGCGAAACTTCCTGTTGCTCGGGCGTCGCGGGCCACATACCGAACACGCTCGCCTCACCGTGCAGAACCTGCGCATGGCTGGCGCCCGGGTCATCGCCCGCGCTGTCGACGTGTCCGACGCCGCCGCCCTCGCGTCCGTCCTCGTGGAAGCCGACCGGGAGCTGCCGCCCCTCGCCGGCGTGTTCCATCTCGCAATGGTGCTCGAGGACGCGACGATCCCCAACATCGATCACGATCGCATGCGCCGCGTGCTCGCGCCCAAGGTCCACGGCGCCTGGCACCTCCACCGGCTCACCGCCGACCGGCCGCTCGACATGTTCGTGCTGTTCGGCTCGTCGTCAGGCACCCTCGGCAACTACGGCCAGGGCGCGTACGCGGCCGCCAACGCCGTGCTGGACGCCTTTGCCGCGCATCGACGCGCCGCGGGTCTGCCGGCCACAACCATGGCCTGGGGCATCCTGGCCGAGGTGGGTTGCATCGCGGAGAATCCCGCACTCGGCGATACTGCGGTCCGCGCCGGAATTGGGTCGATCTCGCCCGACGAGCTCTGGCAGGCCCTCGCGGCTGCAGTCCATTCGCCGGCGCCGAACCATGTGGTGCTCCGCGCCGATTGGTCGCGACTCGCCTCGCTGCACCGCGCGGCCGGACGCATGCCCGGCATGCTCGAACCGGTTCTCGCCCGTCATGAGGTCGGTCCGCGGAATACTCCGAGCGAAGGGCTCATCGCCGCCATCGCGGAGGCCCGTCCCGAGCAGCGCCTCACCCTTGCCCGCGATTACCTGCGCGACCGCGTCGCCCGCGTGCTGGGTGCCTCGGCGCAGGCCGTCGAAACCGACCGGCCGCTGGTGGAGATGGGGCTCGATTCGCTCATGGCCGTCGAGCTGATGCACACCATCGACCGGGAGCTGCACGTCCCCGTACCCATCGGGGCCGTGTCCCGGGACCTGACGGTCGACGCCCTCGCAGCCAGGCTCGTGCAGGCGGTTACCGGCGAGGCGCTTCAGGACCACGACAGCGGCGGGCCGGCGGCGCCAGCCGACCGACCCGGTGGGGCCCATGCCGGTGCTGGCCAGCCCGGCGACCAGGCTGTCGCGGGTACGCACCCGGCGGCTGCCGCCGATGCGGCGGCCAGAGAACGCGGCGAAGTCGCAGGCACCAACGGCGGGTCGCCCGCAGCGTGGCGGGCGTTGACGACATCGCCCGAAACGACCGCCGGTGCGGCCGCGACGGTTGCCGAGCTACGCACCCACACCGATGGCAACGGGAACGGTGCCGCCACGGCTTCGCCGGCTAGCCGGATCGAGGGCAGCGCCACCACTCCGGCGAAGCACAGAACGGATGACGCCGCGGATTCCGTGGGGTCCGCGTGGCGCGATCGGGCGCCATCCCACCCCGCAAACGGTCGGGCCCGAGACTCGCGTGCCCGGGCGAGCGCGGCGGGCACCGCCGCCGCGCCCCGCATCGTGCACCTTGCCGGCGAGGAGGACGCGCCGCTGGCGTATTGCTTCCACCCGGCAGGGGGCAGTCTGCTCACTTACGACTCTCTGGCGCCCGCCCTCGGCGTCGGGTGCGCGGTCTATGGCATCGAGTCGAGACTCGTCGCGGGAGCCGTCGAAGAGTTCTCGAGCGTCGCAGCGATGGCGGACACCTACGCCGATCTGATCTCCGGGCACCGGCCAGACCGGGACGGCCTCACACTGGTGGGCTACTCGTTCGGCGCGCTCGTCGCCCTCGAAACGGCGCGCCGCCTGCTCGGGGCGGGTCGCGAGGTCCAGCTCGTAGCGCTCGTCGAGTGCGATCCCAGGCCCCTACCGACCGAGCGCCACGCATCGCTGCTTACGGCATTCCTCACAAGCCTCATCGACGAGCTGGACCGGCGCCCCGGCGTGCTCCCGCGCGGCGCCCGCGCAGCGCTGCTCCCCGCCCTGCCCGAAGTGTGCCGGAAAGTGCTCACGCCTGGCGCCGACCCCGGCTCGATCCTCGCCGATTGGACGCGCGAGATGGGCAGGCTGCTGCCCAGCTCCACGTGGACCGCCGTGAAGCGGTATGCGTTCGATGTCGCAACGCACTTCCGGATGTACGCGGATACCCCGCCTCGCTTCGACGTCGCCACGCCCATCGTTTCCTGGATCGCAACCGATGGCCTCTGGGCCGGTCTGGATGACGACGGCGCTGCCGTACCGAACCTCGTCGAGCGCCACGTGCTGCAGACCGACCACGTCGGGATCATGGCGCCGCCACACTCCACCACCATCGCCCGCCGTATCGTGGACCGCGTCACCGCAACCGTGCCCTGATCGGTCGTAGCTATTATTTCGTGCGCGCGGCCCGTGGCAACGAACGTTCGTTCACACCACCCTTCTTGCGCATCGCACAGTCGTAACCTACAACAGAACGAACGTTCGTTCAGGAGGCAGCGGCCCA
>DATMSC010000093.1:0-10155 GCA_035565595.1 Longimicrobiales bacterium
GTCGTTTCAGCGCTCGAGCTGGGCCGCCGGATGGCGAGGGAGGGGCCAGTCGAGCGGTCGCGCATACGGAGCCCGCAGGACGTTTACGACCGCTGCGCGCCGGCGTTGCGCGACCTGCTCCATGAGGAGTTCCGCGTTCTGCTCCTCAACGTGCAGCACGCTGTCCTCCGTGAGCTCCTGATCACGCGAGGGATCCTGGACGCGTCCGTCGTGCACCCACGCGAGGTATTTCGCGCTGCAATAGCCGAGAGCGCGGCGGCCATGATCCTCGTCCACAACCACCCTTCAGGCGATCCCACGCCGTCACCGCAGGACCGCGAGATCACGAGGCAACTCGTCGAAGCCGGTCGCATCATCGGGATCAACATCATCGACCACATCATCATAGGCGACGCCTGTTTCGTGTCCTTCGTCGAGTTCGGCCTCATGGCGCCGCCGCAACCGACCCGCTGAGTCCCGCCCGGCGTCGGTTTTCGGCTGAAACGGGCCTGGCGCAAGGGTTTGCCCCGGGCATCGTCCCGTGTTGCTTGCTGGTATCGCGCAGGTTGGCAGGTTATACTTTTTGGATTGGGACGCGTGCATGATCGGCGCGCGGGCGCTTCGTCCCGCCGCGCGATCCCCGGCGCTACCTGCCAACGGTGCTGCCGGGCACTTCCTGGCGCAGGTGGAGATGCAGTCGATCGCGACAGAGCAGGTCCAGCTCCAGCCGCTGGAGCAACTGCCTCCCCGCCTCCGGGCTTCCGTCGAGCCGAATGCGGATCGCCTGGACGTGGAGCTGATCGCGCGCGCCTATCGGTTCAGCGAGAAGGCGCACGCGGGTCAGAAGCGCGCGTCCGGCGAGGCGTACGTCGAGCACTGCGTGGAGGTCGCGAAGATCCTGACCGACCTCCACATGGACTCCGTTTCGATCGCCGCGGGGCTGGTTCACGACGTCGTCGAGGACACGACGACCACGATCGAGGACGTGAAGCGGGAGTTCGGGCCCGAGATCGCGTCGATCGTGGACGGCGTCACGAAGATCGGCAAGGTCCAGATCCAGTCGACGACCGAGGTGCAGGTCGAGAACTACCGGAAGCTCCTGCTCTCCATGGCGCAGGACGCCCGGGTCATTCTGATCAAGCTCGCGGATCGCCTCCACAACATGCGGACGCTCGACGCGCTGCGGCCCGACAAGCGCCGCCGCATCGCGCTCGAGACCCGGGAGATCTACGCCCCGCTCGCGCATCGCCTCGGGATGGCTCAGGTCAAGTGGGAGCTCGAGGATCTGGCCTTCAAGCACCTCGAACCCGATGCCTACCGCGAGCTCGCGCAGAAGGTTGCGGAACGGCGTGCCGAGCGGGAGGAGCAGATCGAGGCACTGCGCGGGCCACTCGAGGAGGAACTGCGCAAGGCCGGGATTCCCTGCGAGGTCTACGGACGGCCCAAGCACCTCTGGTCGATCCACCGCAAGATGATCAGCCGGGGGAGCTCGTACGACCAGATCTACGATCTCATGGCCATCCGCGTGATCACGGATTCCGTTGCGAACTGCTATCACGCGCTCGGCGTCATTCACAACAAGTGGACGCCGCTCCAGGAGCGATTCCACGACTATATCGCCACGCCGAAGTCCAACATGTACCGGTCGCTGCACACGACCATCTTCGGACCGCGGGGAAGGCTGTACGAGATCCAGATCCGGACGACCGAGATGCACCGCACGGCCGAGTACGGTATCGCGGCGCACTGGCGCTACAAGGAGGGAAACCGGTCTCCCAACGATGTCGACGAGACGCTGAGCTGGTTCCGCCAGGTCCTCGAGTGGCAGCAGGAAACGCGCGAGCCGGAGGAATTCATGGAGTTCCTCCGCATCGACCTGTTCCAGGACGAGATCTTCGTGTTCACGCCCAAGGGAGACGTCAAGCAGCTCCCGAAGGGCGCCACCCCGATCGACTTCGCGTTCGCAGTGCACACCGAGGTGGGGATGCACTGTTCGGGCGCGCGGGTCAACGGCCGCATCGCGCCGCTGTCGCGTGAGCTGAAGAACGGCGACACCGTGGAGGTCCTCACCGATCCGCGGCAGCGACCTTCGCGGGACTGGCTGGCCTTCGTCAAGACCGCGCGCGCGCGGCAGAAGATCCGGCAGTGGATCAAGCAGGAGGAGTTCGAGTCATCCGTCGAGCTGGGCCGAGAGTTCCTCGATCGTGAGCTGAAGAAGATCCGCCGGGAACGGCCGAGCGAGGAGCGGCTGGCAGCGGCCGCGCTGGCGCTCAACCTCCCGTCGGCCGAGCACGTGTACGCGGCGCTCGGCCGGGGCGACATCGGCACGAGCGCAATCCTGAAGGAGCTTTTTCCGGACCTGGCCGCGACGCCGGACGCCGGGCGGTCGCCATCGGCGTTCGAGCGGCTGGTGGACAGGGTGCGCGGATCGACGCGCGGCGTCAGGATCCAGGGTCTCGAGAACCTGATGGTCCGCTACTCCCAGTGCTGTCAGCCCGTCCCCGGTGACGAGGTGATCGGGTACGTAACCCGAGGGCGCGGCATTTCCATCCACCGGGTCGACTGTCCCAACGTGCTCAACCTCACGGACCACCCGGAGCGGCGGATCGAGATCCAGTGGGAAGCCGAGGCCGGGGATCGCTTCTTCGTCCGTCTCGTCGTGGAGGGGAATGACCGTCGGGGCCTGCTATCCGACATTGCGCTGGCGATCACGCAAACCGGGACCAACATCCAGGCTGCGGACATCAAGGCTGTCGAGGATGGCATGACGGGGAACTTCGTCGTCGAAGTGCAGGACCTCACCCACCTCAAGAAGGTGATGAAGGCGGTGCGCCGGGTTCCGGGCGTCGTGTCCGTGGAGCGGCGCGAGCATTTCGGTGAATCGGAGTTCGAGTCGTAGGCTCACCGGGCCACAGGTGCCATTCGCGATTCCACTCCCGCGCTCCCGAAACGGCTCGCCGCGCCCGGGGTACTCGCCTGCATGACCAGGTTCGATCTCCAGTTGCCCTTCGATCTCCGCGGCGACCAGCCACAGGCGATTGCGGAGATCGTCGATGGTTTTTCGCGCGGACAGGACTTCCAGACTCTCCTCGGCGTCACAGGTTCCGGGAAAACGGTGACCATGGCGTCGGTCATCGCCGAAATCGGAATGCCGACGCTGGTGATGAGTCACAATAAGACGCTCGCCGCACAGCTCTACGGCGAGCTGAAGCAGTTCTTCCCGCGCAACGCTGTCGAATACTTCATCTCGTACTACGACTACTACCAGCCCGAGGCGTACGTCCCGGCCACGGACACGTACATCGAGAAGGACGCGTCGATCAACGAGGACATTGACAGGTTGAGGCTGCGGGCCACCTCATCGCTCATGGAACGCGAGGATGTGGTCATCGTGGCGTCCGTGTCCTGCATCTACGGCCTGGGCGATCCGCGCGAGTACCGGTCGCTCCTGCTCACGCTCGAGGTCGGCCAGAAGATCTCTCGCAGGGACATTCTCGCGGGCCTGGTCCAGATCCAGTACTCGCGCAACGATTTCGAGCTGGCGCGTGGCACCTTCCGCGTACGCGGCGACGTGATCGAGGTCATGCCCGCGTACGAGGAGCAGGCGGTCCGGATCGAGCTGTGGGGCGACGAGGTGGAACGTATCACCCGTTTCGACCCCGTCACGGGTGAGACGATCGTTCGACTGAACCGGTCGGCGATCTATCCCGCCACCCACTTCGTTACACAGCGCCCGACGATCGAGCGTGCAGTACAGCGCATTCGCGTCGAGCTGGAGGAACGCCTACTCGAGCTGCGCGCCGCAGGGAAGCTCCTGGAAGCGCAGCGGCTGGAGCAGCGGACCAACTTCGACATCGAGATGCTCCTCGAGATCGGGACGTGTCCCGGGATCGAGAACTACTCCAGGCATCTGACCGGCCGGGAGGCGGGGGAGCGGCCAGCGTGCCTGTTCGACTACTTCCCGGAAGAATTCCTGGTCATTGTCGACGAGTCGCACCAGACACTCCCGCAGATCCGGGGGATGTACAACGGTGACCGTTCCCGGAAGATGATGCTCGTCGAGCACGGTTTCCGACTCCCGAGCGCCCTGGACAACCGACCCCTGACGTTCGAGGAATGGGAGTCGCTGACCCGGCGAGCCATGTTCGTGTCGGCGACGCCCGGCGACTACGAGCTGCGGCGGTCGGGCGGCGTGGTCGTCGAGCAGCTCATCCGGCCTACCGGGTTGCTCGATCCCGAAATCGAGGTCCGTCCCGTTCGCGGCCAGGTCGACGATCTGCTGGCGGAAATCCGCGAACGCGCCGCGAAGGACGAACGCGTGCTCGTCACCACGCTGACGAAGCGGATGGCCGAGGACCTCACCGATTACCTCCGCAAGTACGGCGTGCGGGTGAAGTACATGCACGCCGACGTCGAAGTGATCGAGCGGATGGAGATCCTGCGCGACCTGCGTCTCGGCAAGTTCGACGTCCTCGTGGGGATCAACCTGCTGCGTGAGGGGCTCGACCTCCCGGAGGTGTCGCTCGTCGCGATCCTGGATGCGGACAAGGAGGGATTCCTGCGCGATGCGAGGTCGCTGATCCAGACGGTCGGCCGGGCGGCAAGGAACGCCAACGGCAAGGCGATCATGTACGCGGATGTGATCACCGGGTCGATGCGCCAGTGCATCGAGGAGACCAACCGGCGGCGCGAAATCCAGCGGCAATACAACGAGGAGCACGGGATCGTGCCGCGCACGATCACCAAGAGCATCGAGGAGCGGCTCCTCGCCACTCGTGTCGCGGATGCGCGCACGCCGCGCGAGCCGGTCGGCCGCGTAGCGGAGTCGACCGCCAACTACGCGGCGGAGCTGGATCTGGAGGAGTGGGCGAAGATCCTGGAGCAGCAGATGCAGGAGGCGGCGGCGAACATGGAGTTCGAGCGTGCGGCGCTCCTGCGCGACCAGCTCCTCGATGTCAGGGCGAAGCTGGGATGACCGGTGGCGCCCGTCGAACCACGCCGGCCTCGCCGGGAAGCGACCGAGTCTGCGATATTGGGCCGGTCGAATTGACCGAACCCGAGCTGGAGGCGTGGGGACGGAGGATCGGCGAGAACGCGGAACCTCCCCTGGTCCTCGCCCTGCGCGGCGAGCTGGGCGCCGGCAAGTCCGTGCTGGCACGGGCCGTGGCGCGCGGCGCGGGGGTGACTTCGCCGATGCCGTCGCCTACTTTCAACCTCCTGTTCAGCTATTCGTCGCCTGCTGGCGTGACGGTTCACCACCTCGACCTCTACCGACTCGAGAACCCCGCGGATGTTTGGGAACTGGGCTGGGCGGAGCTGGGGCGCGCCCACGAGATCGTGCTCGTGGAGTGGCCCGAGCGCGCGGACTCCATCCTGCCGCCCGACCGGTGGGATGTGTACCTCGAGCATGTCGAAGGACGGCCCGACGTGCGCCGTGTACGCGCGGTGCGCCACGGAAACGCCGGCGACATACCGCCGCCGCGGAGCTGACCCGGCATGAACGCCGGAGGTCCGTACCTGGCGCTCGAAACGTCGACGACGGTTGGCAGCGTGGCCGTCGGCGATGGTCCCGGCGACGCGGTCGAGCTGACGCTCGGTGTGGATGCGCGCCATTCCGAGTCGCTCCTGGTAGCCGTGGATTTCGCGTTGCGCTCGGCGGGAGTCCAGGTGTCGGAGCTCCGCGGTGTCGTGGTCGGCGGCGGACCGGGTTCGTTCACGGGGGTCCGCGTCGCCGGTGCGACGGCGAAGGGGATCGTGCACGCGCTGGGGATTCCACTCTATGCGGTGTCCAGCCTCATGGCGCTGGCCGCCGGGGTGGGCGGCGGCGAGCGACCGGTCGTCCCGTTGCTGGACGCCCGTGGGGAGCGCGTATACGCCGCTTGCTACAGGTTCCCGGGCTTCGACCGGGTCGAAGTGTTGTCAGCGCCGGCGGCGACCACGCTGGACGAGGTACTGGCGGAGCTGGAAGCCGGGCGCTCGCTGCGCGCGGTGTACGTGGGCGACGGCGCGGTGCGGCACCGATCACGCATCGAATCGGCCGGCGGCGTCGTGGCGCCCGCGCCGTGGAGCTACCCACGGGCGAGCTTCCTCCTCTGGCTTTGCGCACGCGACCCGGCATCTTTCCGGGTTGCCCACGCAGCCTCGTGGGAACCCGAGTACATCCGCGCATGGGCGCCACAGGGGACCAACTGAAGGTGCAGGCGAAGCTCCATGGCAAACCCGGAACCGATACCCGCCCTGGTCGACATTCGCCAGATGCAGCCGGAAGACCTCAAAGCAGTCATGGCGATCGAGACCAACGCGTACAGCGTGCCGTGGTCGCGCGCGACGTTCGAGGGGCTGATTGACCGCAGCGATTCGGATGTTATCGTAGCCACGGTCCACGGTCACGTCGTCGGCTACGCCGTGTGCTGGGCGGTTCTCGACCAGGCTGAGCTGGGCAACATTGCCGTGGCCGCTCCCTGGAGGCGGCGAGGGATCGCAGCACGCCTTCTCGAGGAGATCCTCGACCGGCAGCGGGAACGCGGGGTGAAGAAGGTCTACCTCGAGGTGCGCGCCACCAACCGTGCCGCGCAGAGGCTGTATCGCCGTTATGGTTTCGTGACGGTCGGGCGCCGCGCGAACTACTACTCACAACCCACGGAGGATGCGATGGTGATGGCCAGGAGCATGGACCTCTCGCTGGAGGATCAGCGGTGAGCGGCTTTCCGGAGGTGAGGCCTCGCCGCCTCCGCCGAACCGCGACGATCCGCCGGCTCGTGAGAGAGACCCGCCTCTCGCCGAGCGACCTGATCCTCCCCTATTTCGTGGTTCCGGGGTCGGGCGTTCGGCAACCTGTGGCATCGATGCCCGGCGTAGACCACCTCTCCGTGGATGAGCTGGTCCAGGACGCGGCACAGGCGGCGGAGCTGGGTATTCCTGCGGTGCTCCTTTTCGGCGTTCCCGAGTGGAAGGACGAGCGCGGAAGCAGCGGATACGCCGACGACGGCATTGTGCAGCGCGCCGTCATGGCGCTGCGGGAGAGTGTCCCGGACCTGGTCGTGGTCACTGATGTGTGCCTGTGCGAATACACTTCGCACGGTCACTGCGGGGTCATTCGGGACGGTGACGTCGCCAACGACGAGACGCTCGAGCTGCTTGCCCGCCAGGCCGTGAGCCACGCGCGCGCCGGCGCCCACATCGTGGCACCCAGCGACATGATGGACGGCCGGGTCGGAACGCTCCGCGCCGCCCTGGATGCCGAGGGATTCGAGGACGTCGCGATCCTCTCCTATGCCGCGAAGTTCGCATCGGCGTTCTACGGCCCGTTCCGCGACGCTGCCGGAAGCGCGCCGCAGTTCGGCGACCGGCGCAGCTACCAGATGGATCCCGCCAATGGTGACGAGGCGATCCGCGAGGTCCTGCTCGACATCGACGAGGGCGCCGATATCGTGATGGTCAAGCCCGCCATGGCGTATCTGGACATCGTCCGGCGCGTCAAGGAAACGACCGGTTACCCGGTCTGCGCGTATCACGTGTCGGGCGAGTACGCCGCGGTCCTCGCTGCGGGCGAACGCGGCTGGCTCGACGCGAACAGAACCATGTTCGAGACGCTCATCGCCATCCGCCGGGCGGGTGCGGACATGATCATCACGTACTGGGCGAGGGAGTGCGCGAAAGCGTTGAAAAACGGCACTTTCGATTGACACCGCCGGGGGCCGCCCCTATCTTCAGCAAGATCTCCCCGGGAGCGCTATGGCGCTGTCGTACCACCCCACGACGCCCATACGAGGAGACGAGATGAGCGCTCACGAAGCGGAGATGTCGCGGAACTGGATTGGGCCGGCACTGGCAACCGTGGCGGTTGCCATGGCTGCACTGGCCGGTCGCCCCGCGCCCGCTGCGGCTCAGGAAGTGATCGAGCCGGCGGCAGCAGAAGCGGAACCGGTCATCGAGCGGACCCGGTTCTACCGTACGGCCGGGACCGTGGTCGAGAGCCAGGTCCGGGTCGTGGAAGTGGAGCTGGAGGCGCCGATCCTCGTCTCACGGGACGAACGGATCGCCGCTCCCTGGATCGCGGATCCCGAGCGACTGCCAGTCATCGGCCGTTTTGCTCACGCGGTGGATCCGGGCGCGGCCGACAGGCGTATCGGCGCCGGCGCGATGAGGTACGAGGAGGTCTACTTCGCGTACGCCGGCGACTACCGGCCGGAGATCGGTGACCGCCTCCTGCTCGCGGACGTCGGCCGGCGGGTATCGGCGTACGGGCGGATCGTCGAGCCGAGAGCCGTCGCTACCGTGGTGTCGCTGACCGGCCAGACGATGCGGGTCCGGTTGACGGACCAGTTCGGCCCGGTCCTGGAATCGGTGGTCGCGTTGCCGATCGGGCAGGATGAGACGATTCGGGGCTACGGCGATTCGTTGCTCGGAGGGCCGGTGGCGCAAGTCATCGCCTTCGCCGAGGCGAGCTCTCTCTACGGACCGGCAGCCAGGGCGTTCGTGAATCTCGGTACCGACGACGGTGTCCAGGTAGGTGACGAGTTCACGGCCTTCCTTCCACCGCAGCGCGGAGAGCAGGGGCGAGTGGAGTCGGAGGCAGTCGCCACGCTGAGGGTGATCCGCGCCGATCCCCGGGTTTCGACGGTGAGGGTAGTAAGCCTCGCGCACCCGATCCTCGATGTCGGGATGCCGGTCGTGCTGACGCGAAAGGCACCGCAAACGGTCGAGCCCTGACCACGCGGTGTGGACGGCGGGCGCCCCCGGGCGCCCGTCTGCATATCACGGACGGAAATGGTAGGACTTCTCCACGGCGGTGCGCTGGTCCTATACTCGATCGCGGGGCTGGCGCTGGTCGGTGCGCTAGCCGGCGGTCGCCGTCGCGCCTCGTGGTTCCCGCTCGCCACGGTAAGTGCGGCGACGGTCCTTCACGGGATCGGCCTCGTGGCGTTCGTCCTGACGTTCCGCGAGCTTCCGCTGGCGTGGCTGGCGCCCTCCTTTTCGACGCTCGCGTTCCTCATTGGCGGATACCTTCTGGCGATAACCGCCGTTCATGAAGGACCACCTCTCGGACTGGTTCTCGTCCCCATCGTCGTGGTGCTCCTGGTCTCCGCCCTCGTGCTCGGCATCTCCCCGGCGGGAGATCCACTGAGCTTCCGTGGGGTGTGGGGAAGCCTCCACGTGTTGCTGTCGTTTACGGGGTGTGCCGGCCTCGCCGTCGCATTCGCCTCCGGCCTGCTGTATCTCCTCCAGTTCAGGGAGTTGAAAGAGAAGCGATTCGGGCGCGTGTTCCGCTTCTTTCCGTCACTCCAGACGCTCGACCGTCTGGGTCGCCACGCGCTCGGCGTAGGGTTCGCGGCATTGACGCTCGGGCTCCTGCTCGGCTGGGCGGGCACGGTCCAGGTGCAGGAACCTCTGGAAGGGATGCGTTCGGAGGTCGCCTGGGGCGTGTTCACGTGGGCAATGTTCGTGGTGGCGCTGACGGCGAGAGCCAGGGGCGGCGGTGCGAGGAACCGCCGCGGCGCCATTGCGAGCGTCATCGGATTCGTCCTCGTGGTCCTCGCGTACGTCGTGCTGCGCGTCTTCGTCGCCCAGGGGCCGTCTTTTCTGTGAGCGCCATCGATGATTCCGGCAGCGAGTGATCGTCCATGGCGTTAGCGGTTATCGGACTGAGCCATCGTACGGCGCCCGTAGAGGTGCGCGAGCGCTTCGTCTTCAACGATTCGGAAGCGGCGGCGGGTCTGCTCCAGCTCACGGGCAGCGGTGGCATACGGGAAGCCGTGCTCCTGTCGACGTGCAACCGGACCGAGCTCTATCTCGTCGGTGATCGGAGCGGGGGCGAAAACGGGGGGAGTGGAAACGGGAGCGCCGCGACAAACCGTGCGTGGGCCGCGGTCGAGGACCCGATGTTTCAGGCTGCTGAGCGAATGCTGGCAGAACGCGCGGGTATGCCGGTCTCCGAAGCAGCATCGCACATGTATCGCATCCGGCGTCTGGAAGCAGCCCGGCACCTTTTCAGGGTCGTCACCAGCCTGGATTCGATGGTCGTGGGCGAAGCCCAGATCCAGGGGCAGGTCAGGCGGGCCTATGAGAGCGCCGCGGCGCTCGGCGGGGACCGGCGAGTCGTCGGTCCGGTGCTTTCGCGGCTCTTCGAATCGGCGCTCAGGGTGGGCGGCCGCGTCAGGTCGGAGACGGCGCTCG
>DATMSC010000094.1:0-2666 GCA_035565595.1 Longimicrobiales bacterium
CCACACTCGCGTATGCGGCCGCGGCAGCCGCCGCCGCAGTACCCGATTCGGGGTATTTCGCCGCCCCGACCGGAAGGATCACGAGTGAGAACGCTTCCAGGATCACACCCAGAAGCATCCCCTCGGCCGGGTGGCCGAACGCCAATCCCGAGAGCGTTGCGGCAACGATCGGCCGCGATATCATGAGCTGCGGCGCCGATGTCGCGTCCAGCCCGATGAATCCGCCCAGCACGAGGAGCAGCGGGAGGTTCATCCCGACGCGCCGCCTTCGTCCAACAGGTCCGCTAGCTCGACTCGCCGCGAACCGGGCAGGTCTCTCGCCTGGATCACTGCTCCGTCCGCGGCCAGCTTCCGAAGCTCCGCCCGCTCCTCGCTGCTGAGAAAAACGTACGGCAACACCGCGTCCCGGCCTGGCGCGAAGTGAATCCCCCCGATGTTTACCTCTTCCTCCCGGAGCAGTCCACCTTCGCCGAGCCGCCGCATGGTCGAGATATCCCTGGTCAGAATCAGCGTTCGGCGAGGACTACGCCGCCACTCGTCGATCAGATCCCGCGCACGGGACACAGGTTCGAACTCCGCTTCCAGGTCGCTCGGCAGACCGAGCGTGTAGAGTTCCTGCTCCCACTTCGAATCCGCCAGCTCGTCGTCTACGACTACGATCCGCTCGGGGTGGAGCTGCGCGCCCCAGCCCACGACTACCTGGCCGTGGATGAGGCGTTCATCCACTCGAAACAGCACGATCGGCATCTCGCCCCAGCTCCCCGGGTGCACAGGCAATCGCTGCTCTTCCCTTTTCGAGCAGCAGTGGTACGAGTTTGGCCAACGGAACGTCCCGCCGCAACACGAACTCCAGCAACATGGGCAAGTTCACGCCGGATATCACGACGAAGTCCGCGCGTTCGTGGCAGAGACGACGCCCTGCGAACGCGCAGCTCCCGCTCTGGAGGTCGGTGAAGAGTATCGTCGGCCGTTCCCCGGCCAGCTCCCTGATCCGCTCGACGACCACGTCCGGCGAAACGCCCTGGTTGCTCACCGGCACCAGCGCGTCCTCATCCGCACCTGCGATCAATCGGACCGCACTCGTCAGCCCGGCCGCCATATCGCCGTGGGACAGGACGATACCCTGGATGGGAGTAGCGTCACTCATAATCCTCCTCCAGGTAGTCCCGGACGGGACGCATCGCTTCCTTGAGGCGCTGATTGAAGCGCACCGCCGAATGCACGCCGGAATACTTCAGGAGATGGTTCATTGCGACGACTTCGGAGATCACCGTGATGTTCTTTCCCGGGTTCAGCGGTATCGTGACCTTCGGAACGTTCACCCCCAGGATCTCGATCTCCTCCGTTTCCAACCCCGTCCGGTCGTAGTAGGTCCTGTCGTTCCAGTCTTCGAGCTGAACCACGACTTCGACCCGCTTCTGCTGGCGGATCGCCCGGATACCGAAGAGCGTGGGAATATCGATGATCCCGATCCCGCGGATCTCCATGTGATGGCGTTGCAGCTCGTGGCCGCGACCGATCAACACGTCGTTGCCGCGCCGACTGATGTAGACGAGATCGTCCGCCACCAGCCTGTGCCCGCGCTCGATGAGGTCGAGGACGCATTCGCTCTTGCCGATGCCGCTCCGCCCGACGAAGAGCAGACCGACGCCATACACGTCGGCGAGTGATCCGTGCATGGTGGTCGTCGGCGCGAACCGGGCCTCGAGAAATGGATGGACCCGCCGGTAGAACTCACCGGTCCGTAGTCTCGTCCGGATGATCGGCATTCCCCGTTCCCGGGCGATGTCCAGCAGGACTTCCGGAACGTCCTGGGCTTTCGTGACGATGAGCGCAGGAATCGCAAGCGACAGGAGCGCAGAGGAAACGCGCCGGAGCTCCTGCGCGGGGAGGGAGCGCATGTAGCTGATCTCGGTCTCACCGAGCACCTGGAGCCGACCCGGTCCGAAGCGGTCAGTGTAGCCGGCAATGACGAGGCCGGGGCTGGAGATGCTGGCCGCCGTGATCTCGCGGTTCAGGTCGGCCCCGGCGGTGAGCAGCTCGAGCTCGAGTGATTCGCCCTTGCTGTCGAGGAATTCCTTGACCGTCAGTGCTTTCACTGTGTCACGCCCCCTTTTGCCTGTCGCCGCGCGCTGGCTCGGATATGCGCCGCGGTGGCCGCTGCCGCCCGGTCCCAGGAGAATCGCTCGGCAAAGCGCCGCGCGCCAGTAGATAGCCGCTCCCGCAGAACGGGGTCCTCGATCAGGTGCTGGAGCCGGTCGGCCAGCGCGTCGACGTCGCCGTGCGGCACCAGGAATCCCGTTTCCCCATCCACCACCGAATCGCGGAGGCCGGGCGAGTCGCTCGCCACGGTCGGCGTACCGCACGCGGCTGCCTCGATGTTGGTGATACCCCACCCTTCTTTGGGCGACGTGAGCAAATGGACCCAGCTGCGGCGGAAGAGATCGCGTTTGACGTCCTCCGGTACGAACCCGACCAGTTCCACGACGTTCTGGAGCTTCAGCTCGTTGCGCAACGCCTCGAGGCGGGGTGCATCATCGCCGCGTCCTGCTATGATGAGCCTGAACGGGACTCCGCGCCGGACCAGCTCTGCCGCGGCGCGCAGGATGATGTCTACGCGCTTGTATGCCTTGAGCCGGCCGAGGTAGAGGAGCGTGGGATCGGGA
>DATMSC010000095.1:0-8255 GCA_035565595.1 Longimicrobiales bacterium
CGCGGCGATCTGGGCGGGTTGCTCCTGCGCGGCGAGGGGCGAGTGCCGGCCCGCAAGCAGGAGCAGGGCCACGACGGAGCACGCGCGCCAGAAAGGATTGCGCCTCACGGGCCGACCTGGCCGCCGCTACTCGCGCCCCCCAATCCATTGAAGACTCTCTCGGACTGCATGGTTCTCCGGGTCGAGCTGTAGCGCCTTTTCCCAGTACCGTGCAGCCTTCTCGAAGTTGCCCCGGCGCTCGTGCAGCTCGCCGAGCCTCGCGTACACAGAGCTGCCCAGCTCGGGCGCGGCCTGAACGGCCCGCTCGTAGTGGTCAGCCGCAGCGTCCCACTGCTCCGAGCGGTACGAGATGTCGCCCAGACCGCGATACGCCTGACCCAGCGCCGGCTGCAGCTTCGCCGCGAGCCGGTAGTGCGCCTCCGCGCCCTCGCCATCGCCCCGGCGCTCCGCGATTGCGCCTGCGAGGATGAGTAGCGGTGCCGATTCGGGATGGGCGCTGATACCCTCGTCAGCGATGTCGGCGGCGGTCTCGAGATTTCCTGACAGCGCCGCTGCGAGCGCCGCTTCGTGATAGTACGCGGCGGACGGCTCGACGCCCGGTGACAGCCTGCGACGGTATTCCTCGAGGGAATCGGCCGCGGCACCGGGTTTCCGCTGTCTCAGGAGGATCGTACCGCGAAGGAGCGCGGCCAGCGGCACAGGCCTGCCCAGTGCCTCGGCATGGTCCACGGCGAGGAGCGCCTGCTCCAGCCGGCCGCACCTGGCCAGGCCGAGCGCCAGGCCGAGAAAGACCCCGGCGCGGGGAGCCCCGTTTTCGACGAGCGGTCGAAGGAGCTGGAGTGCGTCCCGGAACCGGTCCTGCCTGAGCGCGATCACGGCCAGGTGGAACCGGGCCTCCTGGTGGCCCGGCGTGGCTTCGAGCACCGCCCGGAACTTCCCGGCCGCATCGTCGAGCATACCCGAGCGGTACAGGGAAAGACCCAGCTCGAACGGTTCTCCCGCCGGCATATCGGTCCGAGGAGTGTCGGCGGGCGGGGCGCTCCTTCCGATGAGGTTGACGAATCCGGCCTGGATCAGGCCATAGAGCGCCTTCCCCGCTTCGAACTCGGAGCGGCCGGTCAGCTCCATGATCTCCCGGACCGAGCGCGTGCCGTCCAGGTAGGGGAGTATCTGCTCCTGGTCGGCCGAGAACTCGACGTCCGCGTCGGCAATCCGCTCCCGGTCCGCCTTGAAGCAGAGATCGATCGATTCGATCCGCTGCCGGATCACCTCCCACTCGTCGGTGCGCCGCGCGCTCTCCAGCAGGAGGTTGTCTGCGCTCAGCGAGACCAGCGTCGCGCCATCGGGCGGGTGCGCGCCAGCCTCGAAGCTGAACGTCCCCTCCGACCAGCCCAGCAGATGGTACACGGCTTCTTCGATCTGGAGGCGCACGTAGTGCTCGAGCCGCTGGGGCGATATCAACTCGTGCTCGACCAGCAGCTCTCCGATCCGCCGGTTGGGTTGGTTCGCCTGCTGATCGACGATCGCCAGGAGCTGGATGTAGTTGATGACGCCGTCGCGAACGAGGAGGTCGCCGAGACGGTCCCGGCGGTTCAGCACCGTCGCGTAGGTGACCCGGCCATCTTCGAAGAAGATCTGCCCCTGCCGTGGCGGATCCATGAGTGTAAGACACCCTGTCTTCTTCCCCAGCGAGAGGAGCTGGCAGACTTCGGCGAGACCGACCTCCTGGAGATTCCCCTTGAACGCCATGGTCAGTCGAGCACTTCAGCGATCCAGTCGCGTGGGTCGGGCCAGTCCCAGACGATCTTCTCGCGGTCGAGGAACCAGGCGTCCCGCACCGTATCTTCCGGTTCCACCAGCGCGTCGACCGCGCGGACCACGGCCGCCGGTGGTGGAGTCGTGTGGGCGGGTGCCGGCTCCAACCCGTCGCCCTCGTCGCGAAGCTCCCGGAGCAATACCGAGTCCGGTGCCGGATGGGGATGAGCTTCTTCGGCAGCGTCCCCCGCGCCCACCTCCGCGACCGGCGCCCCGCTCACCTCCGCCACGACCTCCGTGGCGGGAACGTCGAGGTCCAGCATCTCCGCGACCTCGCCGGCGGTCACCAGCCGCGCTTCGAGCTCCTGCACTGCGAGGATCCGGTTCAGCGCCCCCTGCAGCTCGCGTACGTTGTCGAAGTCGCAGCGCGCGAGCAGCTCCGGCACCCCCTCGTCGAGCGTCGCGCTCCGCTCACCAGCCTTCTGGCGGAGGATCGCGAGGCGGGTCTCGTAGTCGGGCTGGCCGACCTCGAGGACGAGACCGCCGAGCAGACGCGACAGGAGCCGTTTGTGCAACCCATCGAAGTCCGACGGCGGGCGATCGCTCGCGAGCACGAGCTGCCCGGCGTGCGAAGTCACGAAGTCCCACACCCGGCCGAACTCATCCTGCACGGTACGTCGGTCGATGACGAACTGGACGTCGTCGAGCAGGAGGATGCGGACGTCCCTCAGGAAGTCGAACAGCGCGTCGCGCTCTTCGCCCGTGGAGCGCAGCACGCCGTCCATGAAATGCTCGAACGAGTCGTAGAAGACCTCATCCGGCCCGTACGATTCGCGCGCGTGGTGCCCGATCGCGTTCAGGAGATGGGTCTTGCCGGATCCTGGGGGGCCGTGCACCAGCAGCGGGTTGTAGAACCGGGCCGTCGACTCGACGACCTTGCGGGCGGCGGACGCCACGAGCCGGTTTGCGGTACCGACGACGAAGCTGTCGAAAGTCAGCCGGGGATCGAGATCGCGCCCCAGGCGCGCGGTGCCGGTGCGTACGGTCCTCCCCTCGGGCGCATCCTGATCCGCGTCCTGCGCCGCCGCAGCGGTCGCGGTCGAGAGAGAACGGACGTTGCCGTATGTCGGCATCTTCACCTGGAAACCGCGCGAGTGAGCGAGGCTCGGGTCCCGCTCGGGGACCGTGCGCCTTACCGGAGAGAGGGGAGGCAAAGATAGTCGCCCGGCCTCGCGCAGGTCAACGGCCCGGGCCCGAACTCAGGAGGTGGCTCTCGCCCACCCGGCCGCAGCTTCGAGGTCCGGCGGCAACCGCGACTCGAACGTCAGTGGCTCTCCCGTAATTGGGTGGCTGAATTCGAGCGATGCAGCGTGCAGAAACTGGCGGGGGACTCGCCGGGCGAATGCCGCAGCCCAGCCGCGCGCGGGTCCGCTGACTCCGCGCTCGGCACGCGGCGCGTAGAGGGAGTCGCCAACGACCGGGTGACCGATGTGCGCCAGATGCACTCGGATCTGGTGGGTCCGACCAGTTTCGAGACGCGCCACGAGGAAGTCCGCGGCACGCCACCGCTCGAGGCGACGGAAGTGCGTGACTGCGGGCCTGCCCGTCTCGAGCACGGCCATGCGCTTTCGGTCGGCGGGGGATCGCCCGATCGGCGCCGACACCGTCACAGCGTCCTCGGCGAGGTGTCCCCACGCCGCGACGAGGTACCGACGTACGATCTCCCTCCGCTTCAGCGCTGCCGCCAGCCGCCTGTGGGCGGTATCCGTCTTAGCGACAATCAGTAGACCGGAGGTGTCGCGGTCGAGCCTGTGAACGATACCCGGGCGCAGAACGCCGCCGATCCCTGAGAGGTCGCGCACGTGGTGGAGGAGTGCGTTCACGAGCGTGCCGGTGGCGTGGCCGGGGGCCGGGTGCACGACCAGCCCCGCCGGCTTGTCGATGACCAGCAGGTGCGCGTCTTCGTACACGATGTCGAGCGGGATCGGCTCCGGCACGGCGGTCGCCGGTTCCGGTGCGGGGATCTCGACTTCTATGACGTCGCCAGCGGCGGGACGATGGCTCTTGCGGGCGGGCGCACCGTTCAGACGGACGCGCCCGTCTGCGATCAACTGGGCAACGCGGGAGCGGGAGAGCTCCGGCAATCGGGCGGCGAGATAGACGTCCAGGCGGACGTCCACGTCCTCGTCGACGGCAAGGCGCGCCATTCGCCGCGCGCTATCAAACCGTGCGACGTCGTCCTCGGTCCCGGGGGTGTCCGTAGTCATCCCGGAGGAGCGACAACGCGAGGAAGATCGCGCCGACCGTGACACCGATGTCCGCGATGTTGAACACTGGCCACCGCAGGTCTCCCAGACCAATGTCGATGAAGTCGACGACTCCACGTGCCGAACGGAGCCGGTCGACGAGGTTGCCGATCGCACCGCCGCAGACGAGCGCGATCGACGCGAGCCGCACCCTGTCGCCTTCCGGCGTCGCCCGATACAGCGCGCCGAGTGCGATCAGCGCGGCGATCGACAACACCAGGAAAATGGCCCGCGTGTGCGGACCGAGGTGCACGCCGAACGCCGCGCCCGGATTGTAGATGAAGGTGAGGCGCAGGTAGTCCCCGACCAGGTTCACCTGCTGGTACAGCGACATCGACGCCTGTATGAGCTCTTTGGTGAGCAGGTCGGAGACGATGACGGCCGCCAGCACGCCGAAGAAGAACGCGCTCTTGCCGGGCCCGCGGTAAGTAGCTTCTACGCCCTCCTTCGCAATCACGGCCCGCCGGCAACGAAAACGCGGTTGGCCCCGTGCCGGCGCGCCGTCCGGGTGGTCACACCCGGCTCAGTCCGATGCGGGCCCACAGGCCATCCAGCTCCACTTCGCGGACCGCGTCGAACCCCATCTCCGTCGGGTCGCCGGCCTCCACGGCTCTCGCGAGCGTTTCGCCCGCAATGGCCTCGCCGTGCGCACGCACCGCGGCCAGCACGTCGTCATCACCGGCGATGCCGAGCCTGATGCGGTCTTCGACGCGCAAACCCACATCCCGGCGTAGCCGCTGGATGCGATTGACCAGCTCCCGGGCGATGCCCTCGCTCCTCAACGCCTCGTCGACAGTCGGGTCGAGCGCGACGGTGATCCCCTCGTCGGTCTCGACCACGAGATCGCCCCTCGCCTGTTCCCGGACTTCGAGGTGTTCGGCGCTGAGCTCGAAGGATTCGCCGTCGATCTCGATCGCCACCGCCTCTCCGCGGCGGAAGGCCCGGAGCGCGTCGACCGGCAGCGCCTGGATCGCCTGCGCCGCCTGCTGCGTCTTCGCGCCGAAGCGCGGGCCGAGAGCGCGGAAGTTCGGCACGGCCACGAGCGTGACCAGCTCATCGGCACCGGCGAGCACCCGGATCTCCTTCACGTTGAGCTCCGCCTTCACCACATCCATCACCTCGTCGCCCGGTGTTACGGCTCCCGGGATGACTGCGAAGACGGTGCCAAGCGGTTGCCGTACCCGGATCTTCACCCGTTCCCTCGCCGCCCGGCCCAGCCGCGCAATGGTCCGCGCCACCGCCATCTCCGCTTCGAGCCGATCGCTGATCGCGCCGGCGGCCGGTTCGGGGTAGCGGGTGAGATGCACGCTCTGACCCGCGCGAACCGCGCGATGCAGCCAGTCCGCGTGGAAGGGAGCGAACGGCGCCAGGAGCGCCGCAACTGTCGCGAGCGTATCCGCCAGCGTGCGGAATGCCGCCCGCGTATCGGCCAGGTCCGCGCTCCCCCAGAACCGGTCACGGCTACGGCGCACGTACCAGTTCGACAGGTCGTCGACGACGAAATCGGCGATGGACCGGGTGGCCCGGGTGATCTCGTAGCTCTCCATGTCCTGTACGACCCGGTCGACGAGACGGTTGAGCCGCGAGAGCACCCATCGGTCGAGGACGTGGCGGTCGGCCGGGTCCGGATCGGCGTCGGACGGCGCCCAGCGCTCCAGGTTGGCGTATAGCGCGAAGAAGCGGTACGTGTTCGCAAGCGTCTCGAACATTCGCCGTGCGCTCTCCTTGAGCGCGTCCGCGTCGAACCGCTTCGGCACCCACGGCTGACTCACCGTGAGGAAGTACCACCGGATCGCGTCGGCGCCGACGTCCCCGATCGCGTCCCACGGGTTCACGACGTTCCCCCGGGACTTGGACATCTTCTGTCCTTCCCGATCCAGCAGGAGGTCGTTGACGAGCACGTTCCGGAAAGGCGCTCCGTGGCCCAGCATGCTCGAGATCGCCATCAACGAGTAGAACCAGCCGCGCGTCTGGTCCACGGCCTCGCAGATGAAGTCTGCGGGAAAGTGTCTCCGCCAGGTCTCTTCGTTCTCGAACGGGTAGTGCCACTGGGCGAAGGGCATGGCACCCGAATCGAACCAGACGTCGATGACCTCCGGGGTGCGCCGCATCGTGCCGCCGCAAGTGCTGCACGCCCAGGTCAATTCATCGATGTACGGCTTGTGGGGATCGAAGCCGTCCGGCAGCCCGCCCGCGCGTTCGGCCAGCCTGGCGAAGGAGCCGATGATCTCGACGTGCTCCGGATCGCGGTCGCAGACCCACGCCGGCAGTGGCGTCCCCCAGTACCGCTCCCTGGAGAGCGCCCAGTCGACGTTCCCTTCGAGCCACTCGCCGAACCGCCCACTCCCCACCTCCGGCGGGTACCAGTTCACCGAGCGGTTGTTTGCAAGCATGACGTCCTTCATTGCCGTGGTCCGGATGTACCACGATTCGCGCGCCATGTAGATCAGCGGGCTGCGACACCGCCAACAGTGCGGGTACGAGTGCGACTCGAGCGAATACCGGAACACCAGGCCACGCTCGCGCAACGCCTCGACCAGGATCGGGTCCGCGTCCTTCACGAAGCGGCCGCCTACGAGGGGCACGCCTTCAGAAAAGCGACCCGCGTCATCGACAGGCTTGAGGAGCGGAAGCCCGTGTCGCTGCCCGGCTGCGTAGTCGTCGGCGCCGAACGCAGGGGCGATGTGCACTATACCTGTGCCGTCCTCGGCGCTCACGAACGATTCAGCGATCACGCGCCACGCGTCGGCGCCCTCGGGCTCGGGCACGAGTGGTAGCGCGCGCTCGTAGCGCATCCCCACCAGGTCGGCACCACGCCAGCGCGCCAGCGCCTCCAGGGCGCTCCCGAAAACCGCCTCCACGCGGCTCTCCGCCAGGATGTAGCGACGGCCCTCGTGCTCGACCTCGACGTATTCGAGGTCGGGGTGCACCGCCAGCGCAACGTTGGACGGAATCGTCCACGGCGTCGTCGTCCAGACCAGGAAATAGCGCTCCGCCTCTCCCTCCCCCGCCACACGGCAGGCGAAGTAGATCGATGGATCGAGCACCTCTTCGTAGCCGAGCGCGACCTCGTGCGAGCTGAGCGCCGTCCCGCAGCGTGGGCAGTAAGGGACGCTGCGGTGGCCACGATAGATCAACCCGCGCTCATCGAGCTGCGAGAGGAGCCACCAAACGCTTTCGATGTATTCGGGCGCGAAGGTGATGTACGGGCGCGAGTAGTCCAGCCAGTAGCCGATGCGTTCCGAGAGCCGTTCCCAGTCCTCCTTGTAAGTGAACACGCTGGCTCGGCACACCTCGTTGAACCGGCCGACGCCGATCTGCTCGATCTCCCGCTTGCCGCTGATACCCAGCTTCTTCTCCGCCTCGATCTCGACCGGCAGCCCGTGCGTGTCCCACCCCGCGATTCGGGTGACGTGCCGGCCCTGCATGGTGCGATAGCGGCAGACCAGGTCTTTGAAGGTGCGGCTGATCACGTGGTGCAGCCCTGGCGGGCCGTTGGCCGTGGGTGGCCCCTCGAAAAACACGAACTCGTGGCCACCCGCCGTGGCCTCCAATGTCCGGTCGAAAAGGCGCTCCTCGCGCCAGGTGGCGAGTATCCCTTCCTCCAGCGCCACCGGGGTGGCGGGATATTCGGGATACTCGTGTTCGGGATTCACACTCATATCGTTCAGATTGCCTCTGTCGTGTCCACCGGGTCGCATACCCCGCCATCCACCGGACCGGTCATGCCGGGCCGGCTGCGCAGGACGCCGGGGCTAGATTTCTGTGAAGGGTTCGTCGAGCCGGAGCGGACATCGGGACGCGGAAGCAGCCGAGGGCGCTCTACCCTTCTTCCCTCAGCAGCGCCTCGAGCCAGTCAGGCTGCCTGGGCCGACCGCGCGTCGTTTCGTCGCGGGACCCTACCCCATCCTCACGCTCCACCGGACCGGAGACCTCAGGTGTATCCGCCCCGCCCGCGACCGCGTCGCCGGCTTCCACGACCAGCTCGACTTCCGGTTCGGTCGCCGGGATCGGTTCTTCCGGCCCCGCCGATTCGGCGGTGGCGCTGAACGCCGCGCGGAGTGCTGCATCCAGATCCGGCACCGGAACGGCGGCGACACCGTCCGGTTCCGCGGCGGTCGTCGCCGGCACTTCCGGTTCGGCGGCGGCAAACGCCTCCGGCGGGGTCGCGGAGTATCCTTCCGCATCCGGAGT
>DATMSC010000096.1:0-1619 GCA_035565595.1 Longimicrobiales bacterium
TCGGGATAATAGAGCTCGGGATCGACGGAGCAGTAGAGCGGCCGGGCAGCGCGGGCGCCAAGCTCCTCTTCCAGCCGCGTCAGCGTGGGGCCGCCGGTGAAGGACAGGTAAAGATCGAACCTGGGTACGAGCTCCGGCGTCAGATACTCGTGGTCGCCGCGGGCGAGCCTGGCCAGCGTGACCGGCGTGTCGATGTCGTAGAACGCGGTCACCCCTCCAGCGATGCCTGTAACATATTCGGCCACCGCTACACCCTCCGGCACGAAAGAACCCACCACCACGACGTCAGCCTCGGCGATCCGGTCACCGAACTCGCGCTCGAGCTGCCGCAGATTCGAATAGAGGACGGTGCTGCCGAAGGGCGGGTTCGGCATGTCCCGGTTCGCCGCGTACCAGGGCACGTCGCGTTCGAGGAAGAGCACCCGGTGCCGGCGACGTGTCAGCTCCCGGACCAGCCCGCGATATGTGGTTGCGTGGCCGTTTCCCCACGAAGACGTTATCGAAAGCCCGAGCACGACGATGTCGAGCGGACGCACCGGCGACTCACCGAACCCGGGCGGTATCGAGTCCTGCCCGGAACGCGGGCGTCGTTCATGGCCGAGCGTGCGGGCGAACAGCCACCGGGCGGCGCCGCTCTCTCTGGCGCCCCGGGTAAGCGAATTCCAGCGCGTCATGTCGTCGCCCCTCCTGCCAGTCCGTGCCCGGCGACGATGACCTCGCCCGGCGCCGGGCGAGGCGAGTCGATCCCCTCGATCACCGCTTCGAACTGGGCGGCGCGGTGCGCGTACGTGTGCTCGCTCAGAACTCGCCGACGCGCCCGACCGCCGAGCTCCCGCGCAGTGCGGAGATCCAGGCTCGCCACGAGCGCCGCGACCTCTTCGCCGTTCCGCGCAACGAGGACCTCCCATTCGGGTTCGAGGAACATCTCGATTCCCGGCCACGCGTCCGTTACCAGGCACGCTCCTGCGCCGGCGGCCTCGAAGACGCGGGTCGGCGGCGAGTAGCCGAACCGGGCCATGCTCTCCCGGTTGACGTTCAGGACTGCGCGCGGCGTGACGTTGAATGCGTTGTGGTCGCGGGAGTAGACGTGCCCCACGTACTCCACGTTCGCGGGCATGAGACGGTCGCCCCACCCGTTCCCGCCAAGCAGGAAATGCCGCTGCGGGAGGAGGCACGCGGGTGTGAAGAAGAACTCGTCCACCCGACTCTCGCGGTCGGGGAGGCGGTTCCCCAGGAACGCGAGGTCGGCTGTGAAGCGGGGGTCGGGTGGAACGGGATGGTGCGTATCCTCGTCGACCGCATTGTAAATGGGTACGCAGCTCTTCACGCCGAGGGCTTCGTAAGCCTGGACCACCGGTTCGCCGCCGCCGTACGTCAGGATCAGATCGTACCGTGGTGCCAGGGCACGGAACGGGTCGCCGGGATCCGCCGCCAACCGTTCGAGCGTCGCCGGCGCGTCCACGTCCCAGAACGCGACAAGCGTACCGGGCCGGCGGAGAGAAAGGACCTCGCGCTCGAGCAGCTCGTCGAAGACGCCGACCCCGCTGGCTTTGACGACGAGATCGGCATGGGCCGCGTCCTCCAGGGCGGTGAGGACTCCGGCATCCCCGTCCACCGGG
>DATMSC010000097.1:0-6719 GCA_035565595.1 Longimicrobiales bacterium
CTGCCGCTGTCGGTGAAGCGCACCGCGTTGCTGAGCAGGTTCAGGAGTATGCGTCGGACCTTTGCCGAGTCGGTCGAGGTGCGCACGGGAGTGGTGGGGAGTCGCACATCGAAGTCGAGGCCCTTGGCTTCCGCAGCGGGGCGTATGACGCCCTCGGCATCGCGGGCGACAGCGGTGAGGTCGACGGGGCTACGGTCGATGACGAGCGTACCGCTCTCCATGCGGGTGAAGGCGAGGATTTCGTCGATGAGCTCGAGGAGGTGCTTCGCGCTCACGCGGATACGTGAGAGTTTGTGCCGCTGGGCTTCGGTGAGCGGCCCGTCGATCTCTTCCGCGAGGAGGTCGGCGTACCCGAGGACGGCGGTGAGCGGCGTCCTGAGCTCGTGGCTCATGACGGCGAGGAAGTTGGTGCGGGCGGCGTTGGCTTCGACTGCCTGTTCGTAGAGGCGGGCGTTCTCGATGGAGAGCGCCGCGCGATCGAGGAGGTCGTGCGCGAAGGCGAGGTCCTCCGTCCCGTAGCTCCGGTCGGTACGCGTCGCCACCAGGTGCACCACGCCGAGGGTGCGTCCGCGCGCGACCAGCGGGATCACCATCCCGATCCTCGGATCGAGCTTTCGGATGATCTCGAGGTGTTCCGGGCTTGTCGCGGCGCGGCGCCTCGCCTCCTCGGAGTCCATACGGACAATGCGCCCTACGCCCGCGCGCATCACGCGCGTCACGTGGTTTTCGGTCTTGCCGCTGGGCGGGAAGCGTTCGAGGTCGCGGAGGATCTCATTGATCTCCGGATCCGCGTGTACTGATGCCACGCGGCGGAAGTCGCCATTCTCCTTGATGTCGATGATGCAGATGTCGGCGAGCTCGGGGACGACGACGTTGGCGACGCTCTGGAGCGTGGCCTGATAATCCAGTGTCGAGGCGAAGACCCGGCTCGCCTCCGCGAGCAGCGCGGCCCGGCGGCGTCCCGCTTCGGCTTCCTTGCGCGCGGCCTGCTCGCCGGTCAGCCGGTCGCCGCGGCGGATCTCGGCGTCCAGCCGGATCTCGGTGAGCACCATGGAAGCGAGCGACTGGAGGATGCGGAGGTCGCGTCTCCCCCACTTCCGCGGCTTTTTGTCGATCACGCACAGCGTGCCGATCACGTGGCCATCCGAAGTCCGCAGGGGCACGCCAGCGTAAGCGACGGCTCCGAGGTCGGTCACGGCCGGCAGGTGCCGGTAACGCGGATCTACGGTGGTGTCGTCGACGAGGATCGGACGACCGCTTCGCACGACCTCCGGGCAAAGCGTGAGGGTGTGCGGCATCAAGCGCTTGGCGGCCCACGGCTGAGGGAGGCCGACACAGCTCTTGCACACCGTGAAATCCTCGTCGACGAAATCGATGAGCGCGATCGGCGCGGAGAGGACCTCGGCAGTGAGCTGGGTGATCCGATCGAGGGATTCCGGCGACGATTCGAGGACCCGCGTCGCGCGGACCGCGGCGATCCTGCCGGGATCGCGGATCGGATCGTGCTGCTCGTTGCTCACGAGGGCGTCTGCCGTCCTTCCTCTCGCCTTGCGCCGCGCCGCCTGTTCCCGTTGCGGCTTCCGGGTAGCGCACCACGCGTGCCAGTGCAGGGCATGGCGGGCCGGTAGAAAGCAGGGTTCAGCTATTAGCGTTCAGTGGGGTGTGCCGCGGGTGCGGCTGTCGACAACGCAAGCTGCCGGGGTGACCATGTCGTGGCCGACCGCTGGGGGCAGACGCCCGGCCACGGTCCCGGGCGGCCGCGAGTTGGTCGCCCCGCGGCACCCCGTTCCCCTTGATTGCCGCCCTTCCGCCTGGTTGCGGCAACACGGAAATCTGAACACTGGACGCTGAATGCTCCCTTACCGATATCCTGCGGCCTGGAGCGTGAACAACTCGGCGTACGTCCCTCCTTGCCGGAGCAGCTCGTCGTGTGAGCCGTATTCCAGCACCGTGCCGTTGCCGAGGACGAGGATCCGGTCGGCCATTCGGACAGTGGAGAAGCGGTGGCTGATCAGTACCGCCATTCGCCCGGCGGTCAGCTCGGAGAAGCGCTGGAAGACTTCGAACTCGGCGCGGGCATCGAGCGCCGCGGTCGGCTCGTCCAGGATGAGCACCTCGGCGTCACGCATGTACGCCCGCGCCAGCGCGATCTTCTGCCACTCGCCGCCGGAGAGGTTGGCACCGCCGTCGAACCGGCGTCCAAGCATCTGGTCGTAGCCGCCGGGGAGCCGCGCGATCACGGCGTCGGCAAGGCTCTTCCCCGCGGAATCGCGGATGCGGGCGCTATCGCCCAGTGCCTCAATGCGCCCCACCGCGATGTTCTCCCGGGCAATCATGTCGTAACGGACGAAGTCCTGGAAGATCACGCCGATCGCGCGGCGCAGGTCCGCCGGGTCGTAGTCGCGCAGGTCCACGCCATCCAGGAGGATACGCCCTTCACTCGGATCGTAGAGCCGTGCCAGGAGCTTGACGAGCGTGGTCTTGCCGGCGCCGTTTTCGCCTACGAGCGCGAGGCGCTCCCCGGGTTCGAGCGTGAAATCGACGTGGCGCAGCACCCAGCGCTCCGATCCCGGATACCGGAACCCGACGTCCTCGAATTCGAAACCCCTGCGGATCGGGCGGGGCACCGGGTGCGCGTCGGGGCGGGCCGCCAGCTTCGGGCGCATGCGCAGGAAGGTGAACAGGTCCCGGATGAAGAGGCTCTGCTCGAAGATGTCGGCGAAACCGAGCAGGATCCGCTGGATCAGGTCCCGGCTGCGCTGGAACGAACCGGCCAGGAACGTCAGGCTGCCGACCGTGATGGCGCCGGCCACCGTCTGCCAGATCATGAAGCCGTAAGCGCCATAGTAGACGATCGTGCTGAAAGCCACGAGCGCGGCGCCGACCGCCGCGCGCCGCAGCGCGAGCGCACGGTTGGCGCGGTAGAACGCGTCAGCCAGCGTCGCGTAGCGCTCGATGAGATGGTCGGACAACCCGAACAGCTTGACCTCCTTGGCGGTGGCGTCGCTCGAGGCGACGTAGCGCAGGTAGTCGAGCTGCCTCCGTTCGGGAGTCCATTGATAGAGCAGCGAATACGAGAGGCCGGCGTAGTGCGTTTCGCCCAGGAAGCTCGGGACGACCGCGACCGCGAGGAGGAGGAGCAGCCAGGGATTGAACGCCACGATCGCGGCCGTCAGCGAAAGGAGCGTGAGCAGACTCTGCCCCATGGAGAGGAGGAGCGAGATGAGCGCGAGCCGCCCGACGGTCTGGCGGCGGGCGCGCTCCAGGTGGTCGTAGAACTCGGGGTCTTCGAAGTGTTCGAGATCGAGTGTGGCCGCGTGCTCCATCAGCCGCACCGACATGCGGTTGCTGAACAGGTCGCCCAGCATGCTCTCGAGGAGCGACGAGCCCCGCTGGAGTGCGTCCAGGACCAGCGCGATCCCCAGCTCGAGCGCCACGAGCTGGATCAGGCGCGTCCAGTCGGGATCGGCGGAGCCCAGGTTCGCGATCACCGTGTCCACGATGATCTTGGCCACCCAGAGGAGCGCCACCGGGCCGAACGCCTGGAGCAGCCTGAGCACGAGAATCCCCGCCGCTGCCGGCGGGTGCGTATCCCACACCAGCCGGAGGAACGGCGGGAGCAGCCGGAGCGAGCGGATACGCTCTCTCAGCGGGGGAAGGGCTTCTGCCCTCGGGCGACGGTGGTGGTGCCGGATCTCCATGCGGGGTAGATACCCCTCTCCGCCGGGAACGGTAAAGGATCGTTGCCGGCGTTTCACGTCCGCGTCGGGCGCACCGTATCCGTAGGCGAGCGCGTTTCCGTTCCCGATGCCATTCTCCCTGCTGCTGGCCGGAGCGCTTCACCAGAAAGGTGATCGATCGGGTGGACAACCGGGTGCGATGGTTTCGGAGCCGACGCTGGACGCGAACGCGTGCAGGTCCAGTCAGCCGTGGTCTTCCCCTCGACTCTGGCCGCAACCCGGCGAGCGTCCCATCATTCCGAAATGGAACCTCGACTCACAGTGCTCACTCTCGGTGTGGACGACCTCCACCGCGCTGTGCGCTTCTACAGGGACGGGCTCGGATGGCCGACGGACGGAATCGTCGGCGAGGAGTTCGAGCAAGGCGCCGTCGCCTTCTTCCCGCTGCATGGCGGTGTCACCCTCGCCCTGTGGGCACGCGACGACCTCGCCCACGACAGCGGCGTCCCGCGGGGGCCCGCCTCGCCCACGGAGTTCTCCCTCGGACACAACGTCGACTCGCGCGATGAGGTGGACGTCGTAATGGAGCGGGCCCGGGCGGCGGGAGCCACGATCGTCAAGCCGGCGCAGGACACCTTCTGGGGTGGATACGCGGGCTATTTCCAGGACCCCGACGGCCATCTCTGGGAAGTTGTCTGGAACCCCAACCTGCGCGTCGGCGAGTGATGCAGTCGAGCTCGCCCCTCCCGGGGTGAGCCGGACATCGTCGAAGCGACGGCAACAGAAAACGCGAACGCCCGGCATCCAGGCCGGGCGTTCGCGTCATCCGGAGGGGTGTATCACGCGGCGAGTCGAGGATGCTGCCGGTGCTCCCGCTCGCGCATGCGCGCCGGCGAACCCAGCCATGCGCCGAGGATCGTGCCGCCGAGTCCGATGATCATCGAGGCGAACAGCACCCAAGCCGTGGAGGTCGCGATCCCGGCCACGTCGATCTGCTCGGTGCTCGGCAACGGCTGACCGGCCATCGCCTGCCCAATCGCACCGCCAATACCACCGATCAGGTTCCCCACGCCCATGGTCAGCAGGAAGAGCATGATCATGGTGCCCAGGATCCACGTCACCGTGCCGTAAATGAACGGCATGTATCGCCCGCTCCGGCGCGAGGTCCTGCCCAGCACCCAGCCGCCGAACAGGCTCGCAAGCAACAGCGTCAGGATCCAGTAGATCCCTGCCGCGATCCCTGCGGCCTCGCCGGTCGGCGACGTCGAGATGCCGATGGCGATACCCAGAACGGCCAGCAGGATGAACGCCGCGAATCCGGCAAACGCCCCCGCGACGATCGCACCCCACTGGCCGTGCACGCCTTCCATCTCCGAAAGCGCAGCATGCCTCTCACCGACCGTACGGCTCGGTTCCACAGATTCTGGACGCGGTTGAGTCGCCATCTCCGACCCCTCCCTTCCCCTCACTCCTACTCGTGTGCACCGCGACCCCGACCGCAATTGCGGACTTGCGCCGACCGGGGACTCCGCCGCCGTTTGCGCAAACCGCGTGCCCCGGTCGGCGCAACGCGCGCCCGGCCGCTCAGCCGTGAGCCGCGCCGGCTGTCGCTTCCCGCGCCTGCCGATAGCGGCGGGTACGGCGAGGTTCGATCGGCGCCAGCGACGCCCGCCCATATGCGACGAACGCCGCGATCACGCCGAGCACCGCAGTCATAATCGCACCACTGGCCTCCCCGCGGGCCAGGTGGAAACCGCTCGCCAGGAGCATCACTGTGGTCAGCCCCCCGGCCGCAAGCACCGTGAGCGCTGGATAGATCCGGGTCGCCGCGGGCAGGATCAGCCCGATGGCGCCAGCGAGCTCGGCCGCACCGATGAACCGTATCAACTCCGCCGGCAGGTTCATCATTGCGGCGATGTCCGCCGCCGGCGTCAGGAGCTTGAATTGCGCCGAATTCACGAACATCGCCGCGAGGGCGAGCTGCGCCACCCACAGCGCCACGCGGAGCGCGCGATGGCCCGTGCTGCTGCGTGCGTTTCTCCAGGTGTCACTCATCGTTACCTCCTTCATTTCCGCTTCGTTGACGACTTCCCATACCCACCGCCAGCCGGCCGGCGGGCTGTTCACCGCGAGCTGCCTGTGACCGGTCCACCGCCACCGCTGTCAGCCCGCGATAAAGAGCATGTGTGTATTATTCGCACACAGACTGTACATCTATGAACTATATGCACGCATGAAGGGCAGCCTCCTGGATGTGACGGGTTAGCGGATGGCTTCGAGGATCCGACGCGCGATTTCGCGGTCGGATTCAGAGACGGCGTTGTCGAAGCTCAGGGTGACCTGACGGTGGCGGTCCGCCGCGACTGCGTGGCGTGCCCGCCCTTCCGGGGTGATCTCAGCGAGCTTGGAGCGGCGGTCGGTCGGGTCGTCGATCCTGCGTACGAGCCCGTCTGCCTCCAGCCGGTCCACGAGCTGTGTCACGTTGGACCGGACGCAGCTTATCCGGTTGGCCAGCTCACTCAGGGGGAGTGGGTCCGATGCGCGCACGAGCACGTCCAGGACGCCGTAGCGTGCCATGGAGAGCCCCACCTCGGCCATGGCCTCTTCCATCCTGGCACGCGCCGTGTCCGCCAGCGCGAAAACGGCGTGGAGGAGCGGCGACCCGGCGAACCCGTGCTCGTAGACGCGATCGTTCATGGCTGAACAATTGTGACTCCCGTGGCCGATGTCAAGGGTTCCGGCGGCAGACGGCGACGGCCGGCGGCTGTGCGCGGCGGGACGGCAATGCCGGCGCTTTCTCTGCGGGCCGGCACGCGCCGGTTTCGGTGTACCCGAGGCCGGGAACGACCTGAGCGAAGCGAGTCGTGGGGCCCCGGGCGTCGTTCGGGCAGGCGGGGCATGCAGGTAGCCGGCCTGTTGCGGGCCGCCCGAACGTTGCTTCCGTACTGGCCCGGCGGCACCATCGGCGCCATCGTTACACTCCGATGAACCAGCATTCTGTCCGGCGCCGCCGGATATGGCAGCGGATCCGGCGGATCT